>CAYUFT010000005.1:47788-50084 GCA_964444115.1 uncultured Methanobacteriaceae archaeon | reverse complement strand
GCACTTATTATGCAAAAAGGTGCAGATAAGTATTCTGAACTGGGAACCACGGAGAGTAAAGGAACCAAAACTTTTTGTCTGGTGGGACAGGTTAAAAATACAGGTTTAATTGAAGTACCACTGGGAACCACTTTAAAAGAAGTAATATTTGATATCGGTGGAGGTATTGTTGGAAATGGTGAATTTAAGGCCGTACAAATCGGAGGACCTTCTGGAGGATGCATACCTGCCCAACATATTGATACTTCAATTGATTATGGTTCACTCCTCGGTGTAGGGGCTATGATGGGCTCTGGTGGATTAGTAGTAATGGATCAGAGCACTTGTATGGTGGAAGTTGCTCGTTACTTTCTGGAATTTATTCAAAGAGAATCTTGTGGTAAATGCGTTCCTTGTAGGTTGGGAACCAAACAGATGCTGGATATTTTGACGGATATAACCACGGGCAAGGGTACGGAACAGGATCTGGAATTACTACCGGAACTGGCTGCGGCCATTAAAAAAGGATCGCTCTGTGCATTGGGTCAGTCTTCACCGAACCCTATCTTAACCACCACCCGTTTTTTCATGGATGAATACGAGGCCCACATCAAAGATGGTGTTTGTCCCGCATTAGATTGTAAGGACTTTATAAAATATACCATTGATGCTAAAATGTGCGATGGTTGCATGGTATGTCTTAAATCCTGTCCTGTAGGAGCTATTACTGGATCTAAAGATGAAGTCCATGTCATTGATGTTGACACCTGTGTTAAGTGTGGTACCTGTCTGGATTTATGCAAAAGAAAGAAAAATGCCGTTAAATTGGTAGATGCCCAATGAATAAATTAATTTTTTAATTTCTTTTTTAAACTAAATCGGTTAAATATCTTAAAATATCTAATTTTTTAAAAAAATAAAACATTTTGGAACTAAAATTAATGAATAATAATGGATAAAATAATGGAGTTATAATGTATCTTTTCCAGAACTTGCATTATAAGAATGTATCTGGATAAATTCGCCTTTATCTACCCAGGTTCCATTAACTAAAAAGAAAGGCCCACTCCATTCGGAATTAAATTGGCCTCCATTACTGGTTATTCTGGTTAATTTCACACTTATCTGAACCTGGTTTAAAGAGATTTTAGTAATATTTTCTATTTCTATGCTGCTGATAATATAACCACTGGTGACACCATTCTGCTTGAATAATAGATTAAAATCACTGAAAAACAATTCTACTGACTTTGTAATGTTTTTCTTCAATGCCACATCTTCAGGACTGACTGAGCTTTGATTTTGGGGAGTGGTATTGGTATGTACTGGTGCTTTACTATGTTCTGTTTCCATGCCCAATGTAGGTACGGTAAAAACTCCCCACACCAAGATTACTCCTAGCAGAATAGTAGCAACTAAAATAATGGGCTTGACAAGGTTTAAATTTCTAATCCAGTTTTGAATAGGTCTTACTCGACCCTCGACAGTATTTTCTTTTGTTTTTAATACTGGGTTTAATTCAGGCTTATCACCTAAATAGCGGTTTAATATAACTCCTAAAAAACCCCCTAAAGGACCTAAAATCAAGAAATAGGGACCAATCCATATTATTGAAATTAATCCTGCTAGGAGCCCGGTACTTATTCCGGTAATGTATTCTGCTTCCTTTGATAGATATACAGAAATCACACCTGCCATAATTGGTAGCAAAAATAGGGCATCATTACCTATAAAAAATTTTAAAATAATACTAATCAAAAGTCCTGTAAAAAGCCCGGCAATAACGGCCACATAATTAAAATTGTTCCAAAATTTATTCAAAACTAAGCCTCCATTGGCAATGTAAATATAATTTTAATCTAATTTGTTCATGATATTTATTTGATGCTTAAAATGTATAGTTGTTAAACTCTAAATGGGTTATTAATTAATGAAATTATAATTTCCAGTTTTGAGGGAATTTGTAAATGATAAACAGTCCAGCTAATACCATCAGAACAAAGAAAGTTCCATTGTAAAACAGACTACCCGTATAATTGGGGTTAGTAATCTGTAGATAGGTTATAATTGACATTGCCACCAGAACGGCGGAGGTCACTCCGACGAAAATAGTTTTATTTTCATATTTTTTATACATGAACAGGCCGCAAATCAGAAATATTGCTCCTACGGTGAGGCTTGTAGTATTAATGTCCCCAATACCAAGTAATAAGAATAAAAGCCCTAAAATTATATATAAAATTGATTTTTGCATTTTTGTACCTCAAATATTAATTTCTTACTTTAAAGATTGGATATTAGTAAATATAAACACCAC
>CAYUFT010000005.1:0-47688 GCA_964444115.1 uncultured Methanobacteriaceae archaeon | reverse complement strand
ATATTTAAATGGGGAGAAGATGGACGGCAATTAAAAGGAAAAATAACTAAAATACATGGAAAACATAATGCCTTCACAGCGGAATATTATGATTCTGAGCTGGATGCCGGGGCCGGCACACTGGTTTCATTTACTAATGTGGCCCGGATTGATGGGAATTTAGTCGTTTTTAAAAAGTAATTTATATTCCCTTTACCAATCAACCACAAATTCTATTTCATGCAAGGATTTTTTTTCTAGTAGTATTTATTATGAAGAAAATTAGGTTAAAGAATTCGTTTTGGGAATTTATTTCCAGGAAATAAAAATACAGATTAAAATTTGAATTCGATAAAAACATAAATCATCTAATAGAAATATTAAACTGGTGATAAAATGGATTTTAAAGACTGTATTAAATTTGCCAATGAAACGCCAGTCTGTTATCTGGCCACGGCAGAAGGAGATCAACCAAGAGTAAGGGCCCTAGGATTCTGGTTTGCTGATGAAACAGGATTTTACTTTCAAATTGGTGCTGTAAAAGACATGTATGGCCAAATGCAGGCTAATCACAAAGTTGAAGCTTGCTTCTGGCAACCTGACGAACAGACCGGGACTATGCTGCGGGTGGCTGGTGAAATGGAATTTGTCGATGATGTGGAACTTAAAAAGAAAGTTTTAGAAGATAGGCCATTTCTTAAAGAATTTGGTATGACCTTTGACCATCCTGGACTGATAATTTTCCGCATTGCCCAGGGTAAGCCTATTTCTGGACCATGGCCACTAATTTCCAGCCAAAAGAAATGATTAAGTTTGGAGATTAAATTATTTCATTAAATCATTTCTTATTATAATTTTTTAATGGAATAAAACTAAATAAGCAAATTTTCGATAATTGGGTTTATTTTAATTTAATTTTCTTGGAAAAAGATAAAAAAGTTAATTATTTATTTCCAGTTCTTTCTCCTCAAAAATGAAAATATCCTCAATATCGGTCTCTAAAACTCTGGCGATCATATAAGCTAATTTCAGAGAGGGGTTGTATTTCCCTTTTTCCAAGAAGACAATGGTTTCCCGTCTAACACCAACTTTTTCTGCTAATTGGGCCTGTGTTAAATCGTACTTGGCACGTAATTCTTTTATTCTGGTCTTCATCCAATATCTCCTTAATTTCCTAATTTAATCAATAAAGAACAATTTTTTACTATAAAATCGTTTTTGACCACTGCATAACTAGCATAATTTATTGAAGGTTATTAGATTATTATTTTAGTCTATGTCGCCTTTACGGCTTAAAATGGTGTTTGCTACAAGCATGGTGGATGTCATGACGAAAATGATCACTCCCATTAATTCAATAGGGTTGCGTATATTTTGGCCCCAGTACATGCTCAATACCAGAAAAGAAACGAATGTTAAGGTTATGTACCATGAATAAGTCGTGGCATATGTACCTATTTTTCTCAATCGCTCATCCTGGGCTTTTTTATCCATTCCCACATAGGTGAAAAAATTAGATACTAAGGCCATTATTCCTAATAAGAGCATAACTGATACTAAGTCGTTCATGGTTTTGGCAACCATCATCATAAGTCCTGAAAGCATTAAAGCAGCAGACCCAAGCCAGATACTCATGTTATGCCAATTATAACTGTCCAACCATTTCTTATTTTCTTTACTATTCTCTCTTTTGTTAAAAAGTGGCACCAAAAATAGTATAAAAAATGCAAAAAACGCATAATATATTGGATTTTCTAAAACATACCCCAATACTCCTAGAAAACCAAGAAGACCCCAAAAATAATTAAATTCTATTTTCATCACTTCACCTCATTTTTTATTCTTAGCATATGTTGTTTATTTACAACATTATGTTATATTTTTTTAACATTATGTTTGATAGATATAACATTTTACTATTTAAATCTTTGGTTAATGAAAACAATATTAATATAAATCTTTAATCAAAAAGAATTTAAGTTGTTTAATAAATTAAATATCCGGAATATTTGGATACTAATCCTTTTTTTCTGTTTTCCATCGTTTAATACAATCTCCAATACTTAAAGAAACCTCGCTTTCTACTATTTGTTCTTCCAGCTTGCTTTTTTTAATATATTCTCTTAAAGGATCATAAACATTGGCTGCTTTAATTTTAATGCCTCGATGGTTCATTTCTTCATAAAGCTCCTCCAGCATCTTGATTCCGGAATAATCAATAAAAGCTGTAGACTCAAAATCGAGAATAAATAGTTTGGTATCATTATACTCGTGATCTACCAGCTCTATAAGGGTATTCTTTATATTTTCGGTGTTTAGGAATATTTGGGAACCATCAATCCTCACAATGAGGGTGTGGGAAATTATTTCACCTTCTGGCCGGCTTTGAATATCTAAAAATCGATTAGTGCCAGGTATACGTCCTAATATGGCGACATGTGGATTGTACATGTTTTTGAGTAGTCCTAAAATGGACAGTACAACTCCTATGACAATTCCCTCCAGGGCCCCTAAAAACAGCACAGACAACATGGTTATCATAGCAATGGCAAATTCTATCCGGCTGAAATAGTAAATATTGCGAAAATGAGGGATGTCCACCAGGCCTTTAATAACATAAAGTACAATGGCGGCCAGTATGGCTTCGGGTAAGTTGTAAAAAACTCCGGTGAAAAATAAAAGTACTGCAATGATGAGTAAAGCAGCTACTCCTCCGGATAATTGACTCTTAGCCCCATTATCATCATTTACAGCCGTACGGGACAAGGCTCCTCCAATGGGTAGCCCCTGAAATAGGCCCACCAACACATTGGAAGCCCCTAAAGCCAGCAGTTCCTGATTCCCATCAATTTTATAACGGTATTTGGCTGCATATTCTTCGGCAAACAAATAACCTTCAATATAGCTTACCAGAAAAACGGTGGCTGCTAAAGTAACCAGGATATTGACATCTATTAATGTAGGATCGGGAATAATTAGGCCTGGTAAACCCTGAGGAATGGCACCCACCAAGGCAACACCTAAAGAGGCAATATTGGTAATGGTAATCAGTATAATGGAACCAATAACCAGAAAGAGAGCGTGGGGTAGTTTAGGGTACTTTTTATGGCCCACATATAAGAAAACGATACCGGCTGCCCCAATGGCCAAGGTGTACAGATTGGTTTGGTCCAGATGCATGATGAGATAATATATCCGTTCAAAAAAAGTTCCGGAGATTCCTTCTATTCCAAATAATTTGGGTAGCTGTCCTGAGGCAATAAATAATGCTATACCTGCTAAAAAACCAGTTAAAACAGTTTTAGAAATGAATTTAACAATAAAGCCCATTCGCAAGACCCAAGAAATCATAGCCAGGACCCCGGCAGCTACTGCAACAAGAGAGACCATCATTAGGTACTGGCTGGCATCGGGGATCATCAAAGAACCCAGGGTGGCCCCTACCAGTATGGAAAGGGTGGAAGTGGGCCCAATAGATAGTTGTTTGGACGTTCCAAATACCATGTAAACCAGTAGAGCCACCATGGCTGAGTATAATCCAATTTCTGGTGGTACATTGGCCAAGGAAACATAGGCCATAACTTCTGGTATGGTGAAGGCTCCTACGGTGATTCCGGCTATGATATCTGGCCTTAACCAGTCTTTATTATAATTTCGGGCCCATTTAGTTATTGGTAGATATGATGAAATTGATTTCATGTTATAGTCCAGATTCCATTTCATTTATTTTAAAAGCTCTAGAATGAAATTTAAGTAAATGTTTTAGATAATAATTCAAAATTAAAGTAATTTTTTATCCTTATGTTGAGCTTCCCATTTTTCCACACAGTCTTCAATACTTAAACAAATAGTACTGTCCACTATTTCTTTTTCTAGAATACTATTTCTAATGGAATCTCTTAAAGGCCCATGCATATTAGCGGCTCTTATTTTAATGCCCCTGCGTTTTAGTTCGTCGTTGAGTTCTTCCAACATTTGAATTCCTGAATAATCAATGAAAGCTGAAGATTCAAAATCCAGAACAAATAATTTAGTACCTTCACATTTGTTATCTACAAGATCTAAAATGACATTTTTTACACTATCGGTGTTCAAGAATATCTGAGAACCATCCACCCTTACAATAAGTGTATGAGATATTATTTGACTTTCAGGGTGGCGTTTAATATCTAAAAACTGTTCAGTTCCAGGAATCCGCCCTAATACAACTACATCCGGGTTGTACATATTTTTTAAAAGTCCTACAATGGATAATATCACTCCAATAACGATTCCTTCTAGGGCTCCTAAAAATAGCACGGATAACAATGTAACTATGGCAATGGCAAACTCGGTTCTACTGAAACGATATATTTTTTTAAAATGGGGGATATCCACCAGGCCCTTTATAACAAATAACACAATGGCGGCCAGTATGGTTTGGGGCAAGTTGTAAAATGCTCCGGTAAAGAATAATATTACTAATAAAATTAATAATGCTGCAAATCCGCCTGCTAGCTGTGTTTTGGCTCCACTTTCATCATTTACTGCGGTACGTGTTAAGCTTCCTCCAATAGGTAGCCCCTGGAAAAGCCCCACAAATATGTTTGAGGTTCCTAAAGCCAGCAGTTCTTGGTTACGATCAATATGGTACCTGTATTTAGATGCATATTCTTCGGCAAATATATAACCCTCGATGTAACTTATTAAAAAGACTGTAGCGGCCAGGGTCACCAGTACATTCAAGTCTAATAAAGTTGGATCTGGAATAAATGTTCCAGGCAGCCCCTGGGGAATATAACCAACCGATTTAACTCCTAAAGCAGCTAAATTAGTAAAAGTAAACAGTATTATTGACCCAATAACTAGAAACAAGGTATTTGGCATTTTACGGAATTTTTTAGTGGCCAAATAAAGGAAAATAATTCCGCCTACCCCCAGAACCAGAGAATAAATGTTAGTTTGACCAATATTTTGAATTAAATAGTATATATTATTAAAAAAATTTCCATTAGTTCCAGGTATTCCAAATAATTTAGGTAATTGGGTGGAAGTAATAAATAATGCTATACCTGCTAAAAAACCGGTTAAAACAGTCTTAGAAATAAATTTAACTATGAAACCAAATCTCAAAGCCCAAGAAACAAGGGCCAAAACTCCCGCGGCCACAGCTACCAGCGAAACTATTATTAAATAGTGACTGGCACTGGGAATCATTAAAGAACCCAATGTGGACCCTACTAATATGGATAATGTTGATGTGGGCCCAATAGATAACTGTTTGGACGTTCCAAAAACCATGTAAACTAATAAAGCTATCAGGGCAGAATATAATCCTACTTGTGGTGGTAAATTGGCCAAGGATACATAAGCAATGACCTCTGGTATGGTGAAAGCCCCTACGGTGATTCCAGCTATGATATCTGGCCTAAGCCAGTCTTTATTATAATTTCGGGCCCATTTAGTTATGGGTAAGTAGGAAGATATGGATGGCATGGTTTTTTGTCTTTTAGGATTGAATTTTGAGTTTAATATTATTAAATTAGTATTTTTTTAATATTAAATTTATCTAAAAGATTAATGATATCCTAAATTCTAATGGTTTTTAGTGATATTAATGTCTAAAATTACAATCCCCTCTTAATAAACTTAATAAATAAGGACATACATAAATTTATAAACTTAACATTATTTCGGGTGGAAAATGTATGTCTCTAGTTCATTAAAAAGGTTAAAATCACAGATAATATTATTCGTTGTGGTTTTAACTGTTTTAACAATCATACCTTTTTTATTTTGGAATAATAGTATCATGTCTATTTATATACATGCTTTAATCCCAATAATAAGCTTTTTATGTGCAATTACATTGCTTTACACTGCATGGTGGTCCTATAAAAATTATAAGGGCGTTTTTAAACCATGGTTGCTGATTGGGCTGGCATTGCTATTGTATTCATTTGCTAATTTGTTTTATTTTATTTTTGAAGATATTCTGCGAGTAATATCTTCTCCTTCCATTGCAGATTTATTTTATCTGGCCATGTATCCTTTATTAATTATGGGTCTGCTATTATTTTTTAAAAGACCAGTTAATATTCGATTTAAATCATTACTGGACACCGCCATTGTCATGATTTCCGCATTTTTTATTATATGGTTCCCACTAATCTGGCCCATTGTTGAACCCAGCCAACCAGACACCTTATCCATGATTTTTTCTTTATTTTATATATTTTTAGATCTCACAATACTTTTTATAGTACTGGCACTGTTATTTAATCAGAATAAGAAGATTTTTGATTTACCTATATCATTAGTTGCCCTGGGATTGTTTTTCCAGATATTTGGGGACATAATATATGCTTATTACGCGGTGGTACCTACTCTGCTTAGTGGCTGGCTATTTAATGTATTATATGTTTATAATACCCTATTCATCACCTTAGCAGCCATATCTTTTCTAAAAAATGTCCAATTGGATTTAGGATATTTAAAATCATCTTATGGAAAATCAAAAACACAAAAGGACTTAATTTCTTACTTGCCATTAATCCTGGTTCTTTTCACATACGGTCTTTTAATTATTACCACACCTGATGCAGCACTAATCTGGGGGGTGGGAATCGTAGTGGTAATGGTAATTCTTAGACAGATAGTATCTTTAAATGAGATTAAAAGGAATAAAGAACTAATTTCTGAGAAGAAAGAACAGTTAAGTTTTATTACTACTAATATGATGGATCTCATTACGGAATCAGATGAAAAATGGATTCTTAAATATATAAGTCCCTCTTGTGAGCAGGTTTTAGGCTACGATCCAGATGATCTAATGGGGAAATCATTTCGTACTTTAATTCATTCCGATGATTTACCCGAGATTACCCATAATCTAAAAAAAGCAGTGGCCTCTAAGGGAAGCGTGAGATTACAATATCGTATTAAAAATGCTCAGGGAGAATATATATTCTTGGAAACTATTGGAAAACCTGTTTTTGATTATAAATCTGTTAAAGGATTTATTTACAGCAGTCGAGATATAACGGAGCAGATAAAATCTGCAGAATTTGTTAAAAATTCTCTTGAAGAAAAGGAAACTCTGCTACGGGAGATTCATCACCGGGTGAACAATAATTTTCAGATTATATCCAGTCTTTTGAATATCCAGGCTATAAATGTGGTTGATCCATGGGACCAGGCACTCTTTAAGGAGAGCCAGAGTCGAGTGCGAGCCATGGCCATGGTACATGAAAAACTCTACCAGTCGGATAATCTAAGTTCCATAGACTTTTCAGACTATATTAAACTTTTAATAACTGATTTGGTCTATGAATATCATCATACTTTATCTAAAATTGAATTGGATCTGGATATTGAGAAAATTGACCTTAATATTGAAACTGCAATTCCCTGTGGCCTTATAATAAATGAATTGGTTTCAAATTCCTTAAAAAATACTCATACCTCTGATGGTAAAATAACTGTTAAAATGCACCGGGAACAAGAAAAATATGTTTTAATGATTAGGGATAATGGTGTCCGTTATGAAAATGATGATTCAACTAATGATATGGGTGCAAAGCTGGTTAATATGCTTTTAGGCCAATTAGATGGCCAAATGGAGATTATGGGTGGGGAAGGAAATTTTTACCGGATTATTTTCCGGGAATTGAGATATGAACCGAGGATATAGGTAATTAGAGTTTATTTTTAAATTCTATTTGAATTTAATATAGAAAATTATTAATCAAATTAAATTTAAAATTCATAAGGAGATGATGGATTGAGAAGAGGAACCATAGATATCATTGCAGGAACAGTATTTGCCTTATTTGGAATAGGAAGCATTTTTGTTGATCAAACAAGCTCAGTATTCTTTATTCTATTTGGATTGCTTATAATAATCAGCGGCCTATTCATAAATAAGGGATACTATAATAAGACCTATTATCTGGCTGTTTTCTCAACCATAGGGATTTTCTCAGCATTAATAGTCTATCTGTATTTATACATGCCGGACTTCATTTTAAATGATTTGGCCTGGTTCTACACCTGGATACTAGCCATGATTGTGGCCGCGGGTGTGTTTATTTACCAATTCATGGGTCGGGAAAAGAATGAGAACATGCCCTGGAAGAGCGAATGGTGAAAATATTATTCAATATCTCTTTTATTAACAAATATTACTATTATTACTTATTTTTATTTTAACTTCTTATTTTAGAATATTGGAATAAATCTTATCATTAAAATTAAAATTTTTTACTTCATGGCATGAATTCAGATATTCCTAAAAATTTCAATAATTATAATAAATAAAGAAGACATAATTATCATGATAATTTATTCTCAGGCCAAAAAATGTATTTATCCTCTTCATCAAATGGATTTAAATCATTGTTAATAGTAGCTATAGGAGCTTTAATTGCATTAGTTATCCTTCCTTTTTCATTATGGGAAACTACTTTATTTTCATTCTATATGACTATTTTAACGCCCATTGTCAGTATTTTTACTTCAGGACTACTAATTTACACTGCATTTTGGGCATATAAAAACCATAGAGATGCTTTTAAGCCCTGGTTAATACTGGCTATAGCCATGGTGGTTTATTCGGTAGCCAGCTTTTTCTATTTTGTTTTCACGGATGTCACCGGTGTAATTTCTTCACTTTCCATGGCAGATACTTTTTACATGGCTGCTTACTCTTTATTGGTACTGGGAATACTTTTCTTTATTAAAAAACCTTTTAAAATTAAATATAAAAATTTATTAGATGCCGTTATAGTTATGGTATCTGCATTTTTCATTGTATGGTTTCTACTTATCTGGCCCACGGTTGGGCCCAGTCAACCAGATACCATATCAGTGATAATTTCCATATCTTATCTATTTTTAGATCTTATAGTGCTATTAACCATACTTATATTATTATTTAGTAAAAACCGAAAGATTTTAGAACTTCCATTAGTTTTATTCTCATTAGGAATGTTTTTTCAGGTATTTGGGGACATGATATATGCTTATAATGTAGTGACTCCTCTTTTAATATATCAATGGATTTTCACGGCACTATATGTTTCTAATTTGATATTCATAACCTTAGCCATCATAGCTTATCTAAATAATATCCATATAGATTTTAAAAACTTAATACGGGTTTATAGTAAATCAAGTGCCCCCAATAGTCTAGTTTCATATCTACCCTTGGTCCTGGTTTTATTTGCCTATGGCCTTTTAATTATTATCGAACCAGATGATGCCTTAATTTGGGGGGTGGGAATTATTGTGGTACTGGTAATTATCAGGCAAATTTTATCATTAAATGAGATAAAAAAAGCTAAAAAAATAATTTCTGCCCGGGAAGAACAACTTACCTTCATTACATCTAATATGCTGGATCTTATTTCTGAATCAGATGAAAAAGGCATTTTCAAATATGTAAGTCCTTCTTCCCAGCACTTATTAGGTTACCCTCCAGAATACCTCCTGGGAAAGTCATTCTATGATTTTATTCACCCTGATGATGTGCAAGAAGTTACAGAGCGCCTTAAAGAATCATTGGCGTCCCTCAAAAGTGCCAGGATACAATATCGATATAAAAATGCGGAAGGTAAATACGTATGGTTGGAGTCAATTGGCCAAGCTATTTTTGAAAATAATAAGCTTAAAGGGTTTATTTACAGCAGTAGGGATATCACCGAACAGAAAGAAGCTGCTAAATTTGTTAAAAATTCACTCAGGGAAAAGGAAACCTTGCTTAAAGAAATTCACCACAGGGTGAATAACAATTTGCAGATCATCATAAGTCTTTTAAATTTAGAGTCTAGGAATGTGGTGGCTGAGGAGGATCATGAACTCTTTGTTGAGAGCCAGAACCGGGTGAGATCAATGTCCATGATCCACGAAAAACTTTATCAATCTGATAATTTAAGCTCTATAAACTTCTCAGATTACTTAAAAACTCTTTTGAGTACTTTAATATATGAAAATTCTAAAAATATGACTAAATTTGATTTAGAAGTAGATATTGATGAAAAAATAGATCTTAATATTGAAACTTCAGTTCCCTGTGGCCTAATAATAAATGAAATAGTCTCTAATTCATTAAAACACGCCTTTCCTTCGGGGGTGAGTGGTAAAATAACTGTTAAAATGCACCAGGATGATGGAGAATACGTTTTAATTGTGGGAGATGATGGAATAGGATTTATAGATGAGTCTGAATTAGAAAGTGCCACACTGGGCCTGACTTTGATTAATTCCCTGGTGGATCAATTAGATGGGGATATAGAGTTTTTAGAAGGTGAAGGAACCTTTTATAAGATTAGATTCCAGGAATTGAAGTATAAAGAAAGGTTATAATCGCTGCTTTATTTTGCTATCGGTCAATTCTTGGGGATATGTGGTCTGAAGTATTTATGTCCACATTAAGGGCATTAAATCGTTTTTATTAATTTTCAGCACCTATATTATTTTTATTAGTCGTTAAATCATTTTATTTTATTTTTTTATTTTGAATCATAATGTTTATATATAACGTGCCACGATATATCGTAGTATGGTATAACATTGCACGATGTATAATTCGGGAGATCAATATGGATACTAAAATATTACAAAAAAAGTATTTACCTTTAACAGAAGCGGCTTATTATGTTCTTATTTCTCTAAATAAGCCACGACACGGTTATGGGATAATGCAACACGTTAACGAGATCACTAATGGTCGTATTAATATCGGGGCGGGAACCATGTATGGAAATCTCTCCAGAATGGAAAAGGAAGGATTAATAACTCCAGTTGCTGAAGAAAGTCGTAAAAAAGTCTATGAACTCAGTGAAAAAGGTAAAACTGTGCAAAAACTTGAACTTGAACGTTTAGAAGAGCTTCTGATTCTTGGCAAAAGTGAAATGGGGAATTCATAATGAAAGAAGTTAAAAAGGTGTGGCACTGGTGGTGGGGCTGGAACACTCCGAAAGTAGAAAATTGGTTGGAAGAAATGGAAAAGAATGGATGGAATCTGACTAAAGTGGATTTATTCCAAATCAGGTTCAGTTTTAAGAAAGGAAAAGGGAGGAAAATGAGATACTGCTGGGATTATCCTGCGATGCCTGGAGATAATTATTTTGAGCTTTTCAAAGAAGATGGTTGGGAATCAATGGATAATAAAATGGGACCATGGTTCATTTGGCGTAAACCCTATGAAGATGAAAGGCCCAACATCTATACCGATACAAAATCATTAATCGAAAGAAACAATCGTCAAATCAGGACGGTCATCTTTGGAGTGTTAGTAACTCTATTTTTAATAGCCCTAGTTTCAATTGCCAATTTCAGTTTTTCTAAATGGATTTCTGCACTTTTATTCCTGTCCATGGTCTTTTATGGCTACATAATAGTACAATTATGTCAATATAATAAAAAATTAAAAACAAATGCCATTAAATGTTAATAATCGTCTACTCGACGTGCTAATGATTAATTGAATCACTATAATGGCTAAAATGGGCATTATGAGTTGGATAATAAAGGGAATGTTAATCAATTAATTTGGAGGAAAAAAATATGAAAGCGATTGTATACACAGAATACGGATCACCAGATGTTTTGGAACTCAAAGAGGTAGCTCAACCTGTTCCCAAGGATAATGAAGTACTGGTAAAAATACATGCAACTACAGTAACTACTGCAGACAGCATGATGCGGAAGGGCGAATCCATGGTCAGTAGGATCATTTTGGGACTTAGAAAACCCAGAAAGAAATTTAAAATACCCGGCCTGGAGCTAGCCGGGGAAATTGAAGCCATAGGCAAGGATGTAAAACGATTTAGGAAAGGCGACCAGGTCTATGGATTCACTGGTTTCGGGCCTGGTGCTTATGCTGAGTACAAATGCATGTCTGAGGAAGGATCACTGGTACTAAAACCCACCAACATGACCTATGAAGAAGCGGCTGCAGTGGTTGATGGGGCATCAACCGCCTTATTTTTCCTCAAAGAAAAGGCAAAAATCCAAAGCGGAGACAAAGTCCTTATAAATGGTGCCTCGGGGAGTATAGGTACTTTTGCCGTACAAATTGCCAAATACTTTGGGGCAGAGGTCACTGGAGTGTGCAGCAGCGCAAATGTAGAACTGGTAAAATCTATGGGTGCTGATAAAGTAATTGATTACACTCAAGAAGATTTTACCAGAAACGGTGAGAAATATGATATTATTTTTGACACGGTAGGCAAGAGCTCATTTGCACATGGTAAGGTTTCACTAAATAAAAACGGACGCTATCTGGTGACTGTCATGGGCCTTACACCAATTTTACAAACGCTATGGACCAGAGTGATAGGCAGTAAAAAAGTAATATTTGCCATGTCAGTTGAAAAAACAGAATCTCTGACTTTTATTAAAGAGCTCATTGAGGCAGGAAAGCTTAAACCGGTAATAGATAGGCACTATCCATTGGAACAGATTACTGAAGCTCACCGACATGTTGAGAAAGGCCACAAAAAGGGGAATGTGGTCATTACTGTGGAACATAGTAATTCCTCCTAATGGTCGTAAATACGTATTTCTACACGTTTTTCAGCTCCAAAGTGGCAGTTGAAATAATGAAAGACAAAAAGAAAGGGTGAGAATAAATGAACAAACAACAGTATGATTTTTATTATAAGACCAATGGCCTCATTTATGGCCTTAGAATTATGGGAATAATCTGTCTGGTGGCCAGTTTATTGCTATTTTTCAATACCTGGTGGCCTTATCTGCAGATTCTGTCATTGCCATTTATTTTACTGGCGGTAAACTTTTTTATAGGGAGCATAGTGGCCCGCAAGGTAATCTCTCCCGATTATATGGCCCTCCCCTTTGTTGATTTATTTTCCTCACCAGATGACCTGGTCCTGGATGCGGGGTGCGGTGCTGGCCGGGTCACCATTGAAGTGGGCAAATTATTGAAAAATGGACAGATAGTGGCTCTGGATCTCTTTGATCCTAAGGTGGACTCCATGTCTGGTGGAAGGGATTTGCTGGAGAAAAACCTGGAAATTGCGGGAATAAGTAATCGGGTTCGCATAGTCCAGGGGGATGTAACCCACCTGGAATTTGAAGATAATACCTTTGATTCAGCTGTCAGTGTCCTGCTTTTGAATAATTTAGGTCCGGCCAAACTTTCTGGATTGCAGGAGTTGTTCCGGGTTCTTAAAACTGGTGGAAAATTACTGGTTATTGTTCCTGTACTGGGCCTGCACACCTTTGCGGTGATGAGTGTGTTTTCTTTATTAATGGCCTCCAGTAAAGAATGGCGATCTCTTTTTGACCAGGTCGGTTTCAGGTTGTTGGAAGAAGGAGATATTAATTTTGGCCGGTATTTTTTATTGGAGAAGTAAAAGATTGAAAGATTTTAGGAAAATTAGTTATATAGGGTTATTCAATTTCTATTCTGCCCCATGAAGTTGGAAGGGGTTTATTTTTCTCACTTTATTTTAAAAATTGTGCCTCATCAAACAAAATTAAAAATTATTTTAAATAATTGGTTAAGTAAATGAGGTAATAATTTTATTCTTTTAACACATATATTGTAAAAATTATATGGGTAGGGGGTATTATTTGTCTGAAGAACGAGAAAATCTTTAGAATTAATTTACGATGAAGTTTCTCATCAATATCAAGGTGCGTTCCGATCTTTTCAAACAATGAGGGAGAGAACGGGCCAAATAATGGGATTTATAGGAATTATTCTCAATTTAGAAATATTAGTGCTATTACAAATAGTTTATTCTAAAATTAATGTTCAATACGAACTGATTCTTGTTACTTCCATTTTCTTTTTACTTTTGTCTTTAATAGTAGCTACTTTTGCGTATAGACAAGTACTTTTTAAAAATTTGAGTACTAGGCTTTGTTTAGAAGAAGAATTTATTAATAAAAGCAAAGAAGAGCTTTTAGAACTTATTTCAAAAAATAGGTTAAAAGATATTGAAGAAAATAAAAAATTAATTCATCAAAGAGCAAGATGTGTCCATGTATCCAGTTATGATCAACCTGCTAGTAATCTTAAGAAATATAGGACATTTAAAATTAATGATACAAATGTTATCATAAATTCATCTTCTTCCATTGAAACCACACCTAAAACAGCTAAAGTGTTTGTAAGAGGTAAATGTGAGCGATAGCAAAATAAATATAAAGTAGTTCTTTTAGCAGAATATGATCTATAAGTAAAATAAAAAGCAAAATAAAAAAATAATATCTAAAAATCAACATCCACCATAATAGGGTTCCCTATTGTCAATGGCATCAATGAAGATCCTCTTTAACTCTTCCATACCTGCACCATCGCGAATGGCCCCAATAATATCAATTAAATTGTCATTCCGTAATAAACAGGGTTTAATCTTTCCATCAGGGGTTATTCTTAACCTGGTACAGTTCTTACAGAATTGGGTGTTGTCCATGGGTTTGACAATCTCTATTTCTCCATCATCCACGAAGTACTTCTTCCGATCCTGCATGAAGTCCCTGGTCTTGACCTTATCGGCGGCCTGGGCCAGTTCTTCTTCTAATTCTTCCATTTCATAGTGGTACTGGTCTATGAACTCACTGTCAGGACAGCTTTCTGTTTTTAAAAGTTCTATGAGTTGCAAAACAGCCCCATTTTCTTTGCAGAACTGGAACATATCCCAAATTTCGTCGTGGTTGAGGTCCTTCATGACCACCATATTCACCTTAACCGGGTTCATCCCGGCCTGGGCCGCGGCCCTTATTCCCTTTTTTGCACTTTCCAGATAATCCCGGCTGGTTATGAATTTATAGGTTTCGGGATTGAGGGTGTCCAGACTCACATTAACCCGGTTTAGTCCGGCTTTTACAAGTTTATCGGCATATCCAGCCAGCATGGTCCCGTTGGTGGTGATGGAGATATCTCTAAAACCCAGGGTGGATATTTTCTCCACAATCTCCACAATATCTGGCCTGATTAGTGGTTCTCCTCCTGAGAGCCGCATTTTTTCAATACCAATCGCCCGGGCCACCTGAGCTATTCTGAATATCTCGTCAGGGGTCATTTCCTCATTTTGAGGTAGTATGCCGTCGTGGTGGCAGTAAAGACATTCTACATTGCACCGTCCGGTAATGGATATTCTAAGTGAAATCACAGGCCTTTTAAAAGGGTCTTTGATTTTATTTTCCAGTTCCATTTAGTATCAACCAAGAATTTTTTTAAAGGGTAGAAATTATATGTTGATTTATAATTAAAATCAGTTTTAATTCTTAATTAAGGGATGTGTTTATAAGTAAATATTTCTAGTATTTTATTCCTTGTGTTTTACTATAAAAATAGATAGGATATAATTTAATCAAATTTAGTTAAAATAAAAAAATAATATTAATTCTTTGAGAAAATAAAAAATTGATTAATATTTTCATGGATTATTTTTTATTTCTAATCAATAATTGAATATTTTTAAGGTCTTTAACCCCGAATTCCTCAGTCTTCAGGGACTTAATCATACCCCGCACTCCACTCTCTAAGAAGGCCTTCACAAAGTCATTTAGGGGAATGATCTTTTCATCCACACTCAAGACCATCTCATCAGATTCATGGGGACTATCTGCAGCTTTTCCCTGAGATATGGCACTGGCCATTTCCTTACTGTCTTTAAATCCGTATTTTTTGTAATCCATGTTTTGTAGGAGGCCAAAGCTCTGCTTTTCCATCAGGTCCACCAAATCAACTACATCTTGTTCACTTAAATTAAAGGAATCCACTTGCTTGATGGTGTAATCATCTTTAAAGTCGGAGGTGGAGATATTGGCGTAGGGGTACTGTTTGTAGCCCTCCACTACCACATAATCTGGGTCTTTAATGGATTTCATCACAAATAAAAGCTGGTCCAGATCCAACTCTTCATCTACAATCATAAAGGAGTTGGCCCCAGAGCCAATAACCATTTCTGATCCGGCTTGAGCATGTTTCCAGGTGTCCTTTCCTGCACTGTCCACTTCCATGTTGTGGTGGCTGTGTTTAATGGAACCCACGCTGTAACCACGATCCACCAGTTCTTCAATGATCTTTACACTGAGGGAGGTTTTTCCCGTGTTTTTACTACCAACAACAGCTATAATCTTCATTTTTTCACCTTTTAAAAGAAATAAGTTAATATTCAATAAATTAATATTAATTCATATTCGTTAAGTTCCATAAAAATTTCTTATATTAATTATTATATCAGACCAAATATAAATGCAATTTTATATAGTGGAATTATATATTTATATATTGAATCAAATTTTTAAATGAATTTGGATAGGATAACTAAAAATAATAATATTAATAAAATTCTTGAAATACTGTATTTTGAAAATTTAACTTAATTAAGAATGTGCTATCGTAAAAACCTTATTTAACGGTTTAAACACATTCTATTTACGAATTTATCATTACATTTTAAAAAATAACAAGCGTGTATAAATATGAATGGCAAAGTATCTTTTTCTATTGACGGGCTGGAAATGGAGGCCGAAGAAGGCAGTTCCATACTAAAAGCGGCCTTTGATAACAATATCTACATTCCCAACCTGTGCAGCCACCCGCTCTTAAAACCAAGAGGGGCCTGTCGGGTCTGTATGGTGGAACTGGAAGATGGGAGAATGGTTACCTCCTGTGAAACCCCAATCACCGAGGGAATGAAGGTATTCACTGAAACCGAATCAGTAAAGAGCGTTAGAGAATGGGCCGTTAAATTATTGATTAACTACCATGAGGTGGACTGTTTAACCTGTGCTCAGGACGGTCACTGTAAGTTGCAGGATGTTTCTGCATTTTTAGGAATAGAAAAGGAAGAATTATTCCAGATGAGGCCATCACCTATGGAAATACCTCACGATGAGTCTAATCCATTCTTTAAAAGGAATCTAAACAAGTGTATACTCTGTGGAATCTGTTCTCGTGTATGTCACGAAGTGGTAGGGGCCAATGCCATTGATTTCGGGTACCGGGGCTTTGAAACCAAAATAATCACCTTTGGTGATGGGGATATAAAGGATTCCTCCTGTGTATCTTGCGGTGAATGTGTGGAGGCCTGTCCGGTGGGAGCATTAACTCCGAAAAAAACGGCCAAACCATCCAGGGAAATAAAAACTACCTGTCCTTACTGTGGTGTGGGATGTACTACCTATCTGGGTGTTCGGGGGGATAAGATCATCTCCATAAGAGCCGATACTAAAAACCACGTAAACAAGGGAAACTTATGTGTTAAAGGCCGTTATGGATTTGACTTTGTAAACAGCCCTCAAAGATTAACCAAACCACTGGTAAGAAAAGAAAGTGGCCTGCAAGGTGAACAAAGTTGCTATGAAGGATTTATAGAAGTGGGATGGCCTGAAGCTTTAGAATACATATCACAAAAATTATCTAAATACAAGGGAGATGAATTTGGGGCCATAGCATCAGGTAGATGTACCAATGAAGATAACTACGTTCTCCAAAAATTCACCCGAGCGGTAATGGGTACTAACAATGTGGATAACTGTGCCCGGTCCTGTCACGCACCATCAGTGGCTGCCTTGGCGGAAACACTGGGCAGTGGCTCCATGACCAACTCCACGGACCAGATAATGGACTGTGACTGTATGTTTATTATTGGGACCAACCCCACAGAAACCTATCCTGTGGTGGGCATGCGCATGATGCAGGCCTTGAAAAATGGTTCTAAACTCATTGTGGTTGATCCCCGGGAAACTGAAATCTCCAAACGGGCCGATGTATTTCTGAACTTGAAACCGGGCACTGATGTTGCCCTTATCATGGGAATAATCCGCTATATCATGGAAGAAGGTCTGCATGATGTGGAATACATAGAAAAGAGATGTGAAAACTTTGATGAGTTCCAGAAATCTTTGGAAAACTTTGACCTGGATACAGTGGAAGAAATCACTGGGGTTAAAAAGGAACTCATAAAAGAAGCAGCCCAATTATATGCTAAAACCAAACCTTCCGCCATATTCTACTCCTTGGGAATCACTGAACACTCCCATGGAACAGATAATGTATTTGCACTCAGTAACCTGGCCCTTATCACGGGTAACATTGGGAAATCCTCGGCAGGAATAAATCCGCTGCGTGGACAGAACAATGTGCAGGGTGTGTGTGATATGGGATGTCTTCCCGATATCTATCCGGGATACCAGAAAGTGGATGATCCTCAAGTTTATAATAAGTTCGAAAAGGCCTGGAACACCAAACTCTCAAAAGAATCCGGTTTGAAGATGCCATTTATGATTGGGGCCTTTGATAAGGAACAAATTAAGGCCCTATATGTGTTGGGTGAAAATCCAGCCTTAAGTGAGCCCGATATAACTAGCATCAAAAAATCCTTAGATAGGATGGAATTTTTAATTGTGCAGGATATGTTCTTCACTGAAACCGCTAAAATGGCGGATGTGGTCTTACCCGGAGCGACTTATGCTGAAAAAGATGGTACCTACACCAATCAAGAACGTAGATTCCAGAGAATTCGCAAGGCAGTTCCTGCCAAGGGAGAATCCTTACCTGACTGGCAGATAACCTCCATGATTGCCCAGAAAATGGGGGCTGAGGGCTTTGAATTTACCAGCGCCCAGGATGTGGCCGAGGAAATGGCCGATCTTTCCCCCGTATTTGTAGGAATAAGATATTCACGACTGGAAGAGGAAGGATTACAATGGCCGTGTAGGGACTGCAATGATCCTGGAACCAGTATAATGCACGCCGATGCATTTTCTACTCCTAGTGGCAAAGGTAAGCTCATGGCTTTAGAATACCGGCCATCAGCAGAAGTTTCAGATGAGGAGTATCCTTTCATATTAACCACGGGTCGTATTATCTATCATTACCACACCACCACCATGACTGGAGCCACAGAGGGCCTTCGAGAATTATATGGTCAGGATTGTATGGATATAAATCCCTTTGACGCGGAAAAACTAGGAATATCTAATGGTGAGCTGGTTAAGGTAAGCTCCCGCCGGGGAGAAATCCAGGCCCGGGCCCGCATATCAGATATGGTGCAAGAAGGCGTTATTTTTACTACTTTCCACTTTGATGATGCTCCAACTAACTTAATCACCAATCCGGCCATGGACCCACGTTCCCACACTCCAGAATTTAAGGTTTGTGCAGTAAAGGTGGAAAAGGCCGATATTTAATGGTGCTTAACCATTTTATTAATTTTTTATTTTAAAATCAAATTGAAATTCCTTAAATTCTTTTTTTTAATATATTATGGACCAATAATATTTTTTTTTAACATAATAAAAATAGAATATCTTTTTTAAGTAAATAAAAATTAAAATAAAATTAATTTTATTAGTTTCATCACTTTTGCATGGATTTAAATTATTATAATCTAGGTTAATCCTTTTCCTGCCAGGAATATCGCTCTTCGGTCCATGGATCGCCGTGATTGTGATAACCATTGGATTCCCAGAAACCCCTTTTATCCTCGGCCAAAAATTCCACACCAGTGACCCATTTAGCACTCTTCCAGAAATAAAGCAAGGGAACCACCAGTCGCACTGGCCCACCATGCTTGGCATTGAGGGGCTGGCCATTATGGGCCGTGGCAAATATTACATCGGGAGAGAAGAAGTCGTCCAGGGTCAAATTGACGGTGAAATCTTTTTCGGCATGAATAAGAACGTATTTAGCTTCTGGTAAAATATTCACCACATTCCGAATGGTAGTGGCAGCCACTCCTTTCCATAAGTTGTTTAACTGAGACCAGGTGGTTACACAGTGAATATCTGAGAAAACCTGGGATTGAGGAAGATTTATGAACTCTGCAAAGCTCAATTCTTTTTCTTCTTCTACCAGGCCACTGATTTTAAAGTTCCAGTCAAGGGTATCAATTTTTTGAACTGAACCATAATGTAAGACTGGCCATTTATTGGTCTCGTGCTGGCCTGGTGGTATTCTATTCTTTCTTTTAGTATCTGGACTGATTATGATACTTTCATCTTCTAAAATAGATTTTATGGCATTTTCATCCAGAATATTATTTTTTGACTTCTTCCAGAACTTCAAAAGACCACCCTCTTTTCTTTGGTTTACTTTATGGTAGTTATGGTTCATTTATTTTGCTAATTATGATATTAGAATGTTTTTTATAAAAAAATATAATTATGATTAAACAATTATTCATGACTTAATCAAATAATTTAACAGATATTCAAGGAACTGTATTTAACCACCTGACATTCATCTCCTTTTTTTATTTTTCCTTTTCCTTCGGGAGATATAACATAGCAATTTGATTCAGTAATGGATTTATTAATTCCGGCACGGGTACGTAATCCATGAACTTCATCATCCTTTAAAAAGGCCCGAGTAACATTAAATTTGTCTTTAGAAGAGCGAATATCCGAACTAGCAACTATTGATTTGATTTTAAGTTTCCAATCAATATTTTGCATATTAAAAATACTTTCTCTGACGAAAATGTCAAACTGAACTGCTACAGCCACGGGATAGCCGGATAACATGAAAATTGGTGTTTTATTAACCTTTCCAAAGGCAAATGGTTTTCCTGGTTTTATAGAAACTCCATGAAACAAAACCTCTCCTTTTTCTTCCACTAAATCCACAATAAGATCTCCTTCACTAACTGCCGTTCCTCCGGTGGTGATTACCACATCACAACTATCCACCATCATCTCCAGCTTTTTCGTAAGTTCATCCAGCTCATCGGGAACCATTTCTATAATGGAAATGGCCTTACAATCTTCAATCAATGATTTAAGAGCATATTTATTGGAATTGATTATCATGCCCGGTTCCAAATGGGAAGAAGGTTCCACAAGTTCACTACCAGTAATTAAGACACCTATAACTGGTTTTTTATAAACTTCAACCTGTTGGTATCCACAAGAGGCAATAAGGGCCACTAAATGGGCACTTAAAAGCTGACCTTTTTTTAAAATTATTTCACCCTCTTTAAGGTCTTCTCCCTTTTCTGAGACATCTTGCAGGGATTTAACTGATTTTTCAAGGTAAACGTACTTTTCTTTTTTTTGAGGGGCCTTTTCCAGACGTGTGAACTCCTGCATTATAATGGCATCTGCACCTTCGGGCATGGGGGCTCCAGTGGCTATTTGAATGGCCTCTTGATGCTTTAAAACTACTTTAGATACACTACCTGCTCCAATTTTATCTACTATTTTCAATTTCACAGGATGGTCACTGGAGGCACCATCAGTATCTTCTGCTTTTACAGCATAGCCATCCATGGCCGATCTATCAAAGGGAGGAACATCCATAAGTACCTTGATATCCTGGGCCAATATTCTCTGGTTTGCATTTTCTAGGAGAATTATTTCACTTTCAGATGATTTTAGAGGAGATATACAATTTTTTATTATTTCTTGAGCTTCTTTTACTGTAATTAAATTATCGTGATACATAGACGGCCCCACAATTTTTTTCTATTTTTATTTTAATTGTTGATTTTATTAGAAATTATGGTTTAATATGAAAAATTATATTTTAGAATTGAAATTTTAATTTGGAAATATACTAAATAATAAAATGTGTACTCACTACACAAATATCAAAAATGCAATTTTTTATTTGAGATAAAACATGGTTTTTAGGCCTATTTTATGCTTTGTTTGGTTCACCTAAATTCATTCAAGAATTTTCAAAAAAATATGATAAATAAAGTTTAAAAATACCAGTATTTTTTATTTAAATATATAATATTATTTAAAATTTATTTTAAATCTATTAATATTCTTTAAATTCTAAAATAACCTTTTAAAACATACTATAACTATAGTTATATTGTGTACTCATTACACCACTACATATATAATTTTCGGCTTGTGGGTTCGTAGTAATCTATTTATAAACTAGTAAAGTAAGTGTAATTAATACACATGGTGAAGCTATGCCAAAACACATTATTTCTGGTCTGAAGTACTTAACTGCAGTGGAGTTAAGGAAAGAAGGCTACTGTCAACGAGAGATCGCTCAAGAACTGGGTATGGATAGATCAACTGTTTCTCACTATTTAAATGGTAGAAACCTTTCCTGGAACTCGATTGAGGTTGCTCAGACCATTACTGAACTTTGTCCCAAAGATTTTCTTACATTAACTGATTCTTTATTAAAGGACAATGAAAAAACCAGAACTATTGTAAAAATTTGTAAAAACAAATGCTTTGAATCAACTATTAACGATACATGTATTGGCTGTGGACTTTGTGTAGATTTGTGTTTAATGAGAGCTATAAGTATAGAAAATCTTAAGGCGCAAATAGACTCCAATTGGTGTTGTGGATGCCTTATTTGTTCAGAAAGGTGCCCAACCAAGTCTATAGAAATTTTGGAGGTAAATAATGATTGCAAACACGAAAGAGGTCAAAGATAGAGACTTTGACATAAAAAGATCAGCTGAAGAAGAAAGAAAACTTTCTTTCAAAGACCATGTTTGCGTTGGCTGCGGTATATGTGAACAAGCATGTCCTGTAGAAGCCATTGAACTTGGAGACATTGGTGCAATCGTACGAACTGATGCGGACGTACCAAAAATAACCGTTAACGAAGATAAATGTGTTCTCTGTGGTATGTGCAGTATAGGATGCCCAGTAGATGCTTTGGATTTCACTATTGACGGTGAATCTATAAAAGGTATGGATGTGTACCCACACTACATTTCATCTGCTGTAATCGACGATGAAACCTGTATTCTCTGTAAAGCGTGCGAAGTAGCCTGCCCAAGAGAGGCCATAACCATTGCCCGAAACTTACCAGAAAGATCAAAATTGGTCTCTGGTGAAATTGAAGTGGACAAAGAAACCTGTGTCTACTGTGGTATTTGTGAAGAAATGTGTCCTGCGGATGCTATAGATGTAGATAAAAATCCTGACGCTCATGACATTGACATTGACAAAGATAAATGTGTTTACTGTTTAATCTGCAAAAAAGCATGTCCAGTGGACGCTATTATGGCCGCCTGTAGATCATGCTCCTATGGTGAGTATGATATTGACCCGGCCGATGCAGTTACAACTGGAGATGCCTTTATTGATGATGAAGCCTGTGTAAGATGTGGATGGTGTGAAGAAGTTTGCCCTGTTGACGCTGCTAAGGTTGAAAAACCATTCAAAGGCGAGCTCGTAATCGATGAAGATAAATGTACTACCTGCGGTGCCTGTATAGACATCTGCCCAGGTGATGTACTTCATTTCCCTGAATCAACTGGTGTTGGTCAAAGAGGAGAAAAACTGGCTAAAGATGAACAGTTCTGTATATACTGTGGTGCTTGTGGAAAAGTATGTCCTGTGGATGCAATTGATGTTAAACGGACGGATATTAACTACACTCCAACCAAATCTAAGTCATGGAAGAGCAAAATAGAATCCCTGAAAACCTAATTAGGTGGTATTAATGGAACTAAAAGTTAACCAAGATAACTGTCTAGGATGCGGTGTATGCGTAGTTGCATGCCCAGTAAATGTGTCAATAAGCCCTGAAGTAGAAGGTGGACACGGTTCTAAGACTGAAGAAACAATAATGATGGTTGAAAACGGAGTAATCAAGCTTTTCAGCGAAGACAAATGTACCAAATGTGGTACCTGTCAAGTATTCTGTCCAACAGACGCTATATGGCTGGAATGAGGTGTTAAAATGACTTATATTGATAAACCTGCTGTTCCTCGAGTTGTAAAACTAGATGAACCAACTGCAACCAAACGAAATAAGTTAGGAATGATGTTGAACACTGGTTCTGACATCTATCAAGGAGCCTGCAAAAAAAGAGGATCCACTCTCAAAGATGAATACCGAAAAGTAGCAGGTATAGCTTACATGGACCCAAGAGATATGGCTAAAATGGGTGTAGGTAACTGGGAACCGGTTATGGTTAAATCTGACTGGGGAGAAGTTATAGTATATGCTGCTCACTCTAGAGATGCTCCGCATGAAGGAACTATATTCATACCAAAAGGCCCATGGGCCAATGTGGTTGTTAGTCCTGAAACCTACTGCTGCTCTGACCCTACCTACAAAGGAATCAGATGCACAATCGAAACAACTGATAAAAAAGTTTTATTAATGGCAGATCTCATGAGATCCGTCTATAAAAAGTACGTAGAAGAAGATGAAGAAGGCATTGAGAAGCTGGATTCATTAGGCGAAATGCCTGTCTACAAGAAACTTTAATTAGGAGGAATTGAAGTGGCATACGAAGAGCCCGTAACTGACTATGATCATATCGTAGAAAACTGTACTTGCGCTTTTTGCGGATGTAACTGTGACGATTTAGATTATTTAATTAAAAATGGGCATGTTGTCGCCGTAAGACACGCATGCCGATTAGGTGCCAGTAAAATCATGGAAGATATGGACCAAAGATTAATGGTTCCTATGATTAGAGGAGCAAGCGGTGAACTGGAAGAAGTTGACTGGGAAACTGCCCTTAATAAAGCTGCTGAATTAATTGCTGGTGCTGTTAGGCCGGTATTCTATGGATGGTCTGAAACTTCCATTGAAACCATGAAACAAGGAATTGCTCTAGGTGAAGAAGTTGGAGCAGTATTAGATAACCAAGCAACCATCTGTCACGGTCCTTCCCTACAGGCTGTACAAAATGCAGGATATCCTGCAATGACCTTAGGAGAAGTTAAAAACAGAGCAGACATGTGTATTTACACTGGTAGTAACGCCATGAACTCTCACCCAAGGCACATGGCCCGGTACACTACCTTCCCTCGAGGATACTTCAGACAACGAGGAAGATTTGATCGGACTATAGTAACCATGGACCCTAAATACTCAGACACTGCAAAGATGTCTGATATCTGGGTAGGATTTGAACAAAACGGGGATTACGAATTTTATAACGCTATTAGGGCTGTTTTAAAAGGAAAAGAACTCAAAAAAGACGTTATTGCTGGAATACCAAAAGAAGATATTTACGAACTGGTTGAAGCAATGAAAAACGTTGAGTTCGGTGCTCTCTTCTTTGGTCTAGGATTAACTCACACTTTATCCAAACAAAGAAACATTGATATAGCTATCCAGATGGTTCAAGACCTGAACAAGTTTTCTAAATGGGTACTAATGCCTATGAGAGGTCACTTTAACGTAAATGGATTCAACATTTTCATGGCCTATGAAATGGGATTCCCATTTGGTGTGGACTTTGCTCGAGGATACCCAAGATACATGCTGGGAGAAACCAACACCATAGATCTCTTAACTAGAGAAGAACCTGATGTATTCATGGTAATAGCTGCA
Organism: uncultured Methanobacteriaceae archaeon; assembly: GCA_964444115.1. Classification (GTDB taxonomy): domain Archaea; phylum Methanobacteriota; class Methanobacteria; order Methanobacteriales; family Methanobacteriaceae; genus UBA349. Next base: position 22,460 of record CAYUFT010000005.1, on the reverse strand, counting down.
GACCCTGGAGCTCACTTCCCTGGAGGAGCTAACAAACACCTGGCCAACATCCCTGTTATCCAGATCGATATTCACTGGGGCCCATCTACTGAACTGGCTGACGTAGTACTCCCGGGATCATTTGTGGGTGTAGAAGTCGGCGGTACCAGTTACCGTATGGATGGTGTTCCAATCTTCATGAAGAAAGCTATCGACAAACCAGAAACCTGTCGAGATGATGAATGGATTGTCCGCGAACTCAAAGAAAGAGTATTTAAAATCAAAGCGGAGCAGGCAAAAGTAGCCAGTAAATAAGGTGATTTTTCATGGAATACATACTTAAAAATGGTATTGTTTACGACCCTGCTAATAATGTAGACGGTGAAAAGAAGGACGTTATGTTCAAAGATGGTAAAATCGTGGACAATGTTTCTTCTGACGCTAAAGTCATAGACGTAACTGATAAAATTGTAATGCCCGCTGGTGTTGATCCTCACGCACACATTGCTGGACCAAAACTAGTTGTAGGTAGATTATACAGACCTGAAGACTCAAGAAAAGGAGTAACTGCAAAAAATGATGTTATAAGATCCGAAACAGGATTCTCTATACCAAATTGTCCAGCAACTGGATATAGATACTCTAGAATGGGTTACGGTACTGTTGTGGAAGCAGCTATGCCTCCATTGGAAGCAAAACACACTCACGAAGAAATCATGGCCATTCCTAACCTGGACATCCCAGCATTACCTCTCTTTGGTAACAACTGGTTTGTTATGGAATTTGCTAAGGAAGGGAAAATTGACGAATTGGCTGCATTCATTTCTGCCTGGTTAAAAATAACCAAAGGATACGGTGTAAAAATAGTTAATCCATGTGGAAGTGAAGCATGGGGATGGGGTGGAAATGTACATGGTTATGATGACTCTGCACCTCACTGGGATGTTACTTCCAGAGAAGTTGTAAGAGCACTAGCTAAAGCTAATGAACAGCTTGGACTACCTCACTCTATACACATACACCCTAACGATCTGGGACATCCAGGAAACGTTCCAACTACCCTGGAAACTTTAGACTCTCTTAAAGACATCCAGAAAAATAGCCCAGTACGGGACCAAACTGTGCACTGTACTCACGTTCAGTTCCACTCTTATGATGGTAACAGTTGGAGAGATGCTTCCTCTGGAGCAGAACCTGTTGCTGATTACATCAACAAAAACAAGCATGTAACTTGTGATGTTGGTCAAGTAACTCTTGATGAGACCACTACCATGACTGCGGATGCACCAATGGAATACGATCTCTTCAAACTCTCTGGATTAAAATGGGCTAACAAGGACATTGAACTGGAAACTGCAGCTGGAATTATTCCAGTTATTTACTCTGGTAAAAGTCCTGTTAACTCCCTGCAATGGGCTATTGGTCTGGAATTATTCCTCATGATCGACAACCCATGGCAAGTGGCCTTAACCACTGACCATCCAAATGCTGGTCCATTCATCAGATACCCAAGAATCATATCCTGGTTAATGAGTAATGAAAGAAGAATGGAAATGATCGAAAACAAAGAAGTGCACAACTGGGTAGAGCGCAGAACTGCTTTGGCTACCATTGACCGTGAATACGACTTCATGGATATTGCAACCATTTCTCGTGCAGCACCTGCTAGAATCCACGGATTCGAAGACAGAGGTGCTTTAAGTGCTGGAATGAACGCAGACATAGCAGTATACGACATTAACCCAAATGACTTCGACCCATCCAAAAACGCTGCTGCTGTGGAAAAAGCATTCGGAAACGCTGCTTACACCATCAAAGACGGTCAAATCCTGGTCAAAGATGGAGAAGTTGTCAAAGTTAAACCTAGCCAGACCATCTGGACTAATGTGCAAGGTTACGAACAACAAGAACAAAAAATACTTGATGAAATCATGCCATTCTTCAACAAGTACTACACTGTTAAGTTCGAGAACTACAAAGTACACGACCATTACTTAAATAAAGCAATCGAAGTAAAGGTCCAAGCAGGTAAATAGGGGTGTTAAATTTGAAAACAATAACTTTCAATCAAAAGAAAGCTTCCTCAATTTCCCTAGAATGTGATGAACTCATTCCAGATGAAATCTACACTTGGGAAAAAGCCGATTTCGAAAAATATGAGGTTCCTGTTGGAAACTCTAGATTCCCACTTTCTGACTACTTCGATGTAGAAGTAGAAGGAGAAGCAGAATCTCCAGAAGAAGTCAAAATGATTTTAAATGGTGATTTAGGTCGATTAAAATACATCGGTGCCAAAATGAGTGGGGGAGAAATCATTGCTAATGGTAATGTGGATCTTCACGTAGGTGCTGAAATGAGTGGAGGGTCTATTCTAGTAAAGGGTAGTACTGAAGCTCACCCTGGTAGGGAAATGACTGGTGGATCCTTAGAAATCATGGGTAATGTAAAAGAGTTCTGTGGAGCTTCTTACATTGGTGACTGGAGAGGAATGACTGGTGGTAAAATTTTAGTCCACGGAGATGGTGGAAAACAATTAGGTGAATGTTTGACTGGTGGAGAAATCCATGTCAAAGGAAACTGCGACATTCTCGCTGGTATTCACATGACCAAAGGTTTAATCCAGATTGACGGAGACGTTAACCGATGGCCTGGAGGACAAATGAAAAGTGGTAACATAGTCATTAATGGTAAATTAGGACGGTTACTGGAAGGATTTGTCCAGGATGGCATTGTAGCTGACCCGGAAATCGATGGAAAAGTTTTCAGTGGTAAATACATTAAATACACTGGAGATTTAGCCCTAAACGGAAAAGGTGGATTATACATAAACGCAGAGAAAAACAGAGACAAACTCTGATTTTTTCTCTTTAATCCCCTTATTTTTTTTATTTTTATTAAATTATATTCAATTCTAAAATTAAACTATATTTTCTAAAATCAAAATTTATACTTAAATATTATTAAAATTAATTTTAAATAAATAAAAAATTAATTCTGATCTTATCCGATAGTGATAACATGGAAAAAGAAGTTAAATTAAGTGCCGAAGAAATCATAGAATACATACGCGAAAATGTGGAAACCCAAGACTTACTGGAACTATCCTACAACCGTATTTATGCTCCAGGGGAAGTACTCTACGTAGATAACGAAGATGATGAAACCAAGGAAGGTCTGCGGGTCACCATGCAGCTTACCGGTGAGATGCTCAACCAGACGGTAGAAGTGGACATGCATGAAATAAAGGATGATCTTCTGGAAGTTCGCCACGTAAAAAAAGAAACAACTCATACTACTATACTCGTAGTAGTAGAATCTTGATTTTATTTATTTAATTAAAAATTTATTTAAATTATTTCATTGTTTAATTACTAATTTAAATTCATATTTATTTTAACTAATCTTATTTTAACTATGGATCTCTATAATTTTTAATATAAAATTTTGAAAATAACAAAATTTATTTATTTTAGGGCATAAATTTTATTTTAATTAATAATATTATAATGCGATGAATTATAATAATGAAAATCAGCGTTATAAAATTTAAATCAACTTTTAAATGTCTTTATCTTGAAGGAGGAATTTCATGCAGGAACAAGTACTAAAAATGGACTGTGATGAGGCCATTGATTATGTTAAGGAAAATGTAAAAATTCACGATAATTTAGAACTAGCATATAATCGTATATTCACTGCAGGTGAAGTCCTGAATGTGGATACTTCTAAATATCATGGTGTGCATGGCCTTAAGGTGATGATTCACATTGAAGGAGACACCTTGACTCCATCCGTGGAAGTAGATCTGGTAGAGTTTAAAGACGATCTTATTGAGGTTCGCCACATTCCTAAGGAAGGTGAAACTGTTTTAATTATTGTTGAGAGATGTGAAATTGAAGAATAAAATTTATTATTTCTTTATTTTTATTCGTTACTTTTAATTATTAAATCTAAAATTAAATAATAACCTAATGAAATCATAAATTACATGATCCAAAAATCCTCATAATCATGTTTTATTTTAACTATAAATTAATTAAAATGAGTTAAATGTGTCATAACAATCTATTATTTTTACATTCAATGATTTGAAGCTTAAATAAATGTCCTTACCTTTCTGGATGTTCAAAAGCTCAAAGGAACTTGGGGTGAGCATACCTTTAAAAATTACACCATTCACATCCACTTCCATCCATACTGTGGGCCCAATTTCAATGGTTTCTTTTACAGTACCTCTTATCTGATTTCTAACTGATGATTCAAAGACTTGATTAGAAAATATAATGTTTTCGGGCCTTATAGCCACCAAAACCTTTTCAGGATTTTTAAAGTCAGGATTTTTTTCAAAGTAGGCTTCATCTGCGCTGTAAATTATTAGATCATCATTAATTTTTATCTTAGCAGATGCTCCTTCTTTTCCAACTACTTTTCCATCTAAAATATTCTGCACTCCTACAAAGTCGGCCACAAAACTGTGTGATGGTTTGGAAAAGACATCCTTTACCCTACCCTGCTGCAAAATTTGCCCGTCTTTCATAACCGCCACGTTCTCTGCTAAATTCCAGACATCACTAAAGTTGTGAGTCACATGAATACAAGTGGTTTGGTTGTTCTTTACCACCTTCTTTATCATGGCTGTAAGCGAAGAATGTGTTCGGATATCCAGGGCACTAAATGGTTCATCCATGAGCAGTATTTTAGGATCTACAATTAAAGCACGAGAAATGGCAGCGCGCTGAATTTCACCCCCACTAAGGGTTTTAGGATTTCTATTCAAAATATGGTCTATCTTTAATATTTCTGCCATTTTATGAACTTTATTTTGAATTAATTCTTTATCATCAGTCTGCTTTTTTAAACCATATGCAATATTTTCATAAACACTCATATGGGGAAATAGAACATTGTCCTGATAGACTATGCTGATGCCTCTGTTTTCGGGGCTTAAATTAGTTATATCCTCGCCATTTAACAAAACTTGGCCTGATTTTGCTTTGTAAAACCCCGCAATGGTTTCTAAAAGCACAGATTTTCCAGAACCAGTAGGTCCAATTAAAACCAGATATTCCTGTTTTTCTAGAGAAAGACTGGCGTTTTTTAGATAGAATTCTCCTAAATCTACATTTAAATCTTTTACTTCTAAAAACATCTTATTCACCTGGTTAATAAATTAAAGTCTGGTTTCTGTAGCGTATTTTTCCATTACGGCAATGGCAATAAATGATATGATTACTAGCAGTATTCCTGCGGTTATGGCCATATCCACATCTCCTGTGGAAAGGTTTAGATAAAGGGAAATGGAAAGGGTTTCCGTTTTCATGAATATTCCCCCACCTACAAAAAGGACGGAAGCAAATGTTCCCATACATCGGGCCAGTGCAATTATCCCCGCGGCAAAAATACCATTTTTGGCCAGGGGAAGGGTTATGCTGGTAAATGTTTCCAGTTCACTATAACCTAAACTCCTGGAAACGAATTCATATCTAGGATCTACATAGCTAAAGGTGGAGTACAGTACTCTCACTACAAAAGGCAAAGCTACAAAAAATTGGGCCACTACAATTCCTACTGGGGTGAATACTATGGATATGCCAAAGACTTCTAGATAATTCCCCAGCATGTTACTTCCTAAAAGCATTAAAAGTGCTATACCAATTACAATTTCTGGAAAAGCAATGGGTAAATCAAGTATGGTTTTTACAAATGTTTTGAGAGGAAAGTCATATCTACTTAGGGTGTAGGCCATGGGTACGGCACAGATCATTACTAAAAATGCAGATACGATAGAGGTAACAATGGTCAGTTTTAAGGCAAAAAGCATTTCTTCTGAGAAAAGAGCATTAATAAATCCTTGTGGAGTGGGAATAAGGAATAAACTACCAATAGTTATGAAAAATAAGAATGTAAAAAATAGGGTTATGGAAATGAAAATCAATTCAAGCTTGGATCGCATGTTATCACTGAAAATACTGATTTCGGATTATATCTAATTTTATTGGAAATCGATTTTATCCGATATGTATGTTTATTCAATAAGCTTGTATTGATTGATTTCATTTAAATATATTTCATTTTTAAAAATTCATTTAAAAAATAGAAACTTAAAAAAAGTAATGAATGGGGAGTTATTGAGTTAGTGGCTCGAATCCCCATTTTTTCCAGATTGCTTGTCCTTCAGGTGAAACCACGAAATCCTCGAATTTTTGGGATAGTCCTTTGTTTTTAGTGTAGGTGGTAACTGCAATAGGCACGGTACTTATTTTATTTTGGCTGGATGATATATTGATAATCTCAATTTTACCTTTTCCGTCGCTCCAGGTTCCCATATCTTGCCAAATGATTACTGCATCTACTTGACCGGATACCAGATAAGTTAATAACTGATTCACGGTGGTAGTTTTAACTACTACATTAGCATCAACAGAACCGGTTAAGTTACTGGCATTTAGAATTTTTCCAGTGACTTTACCAATGGCCGGTCCACTTGCATCTCCAATACCCACTTTTACTCCAGATTTTGCTAAATCTTCTAGGGTGGTGATATTTTTAGGGTTTCCTTTGGCCACGGCAATAACTGGAATATTTTTAGTTACATTTTTAACCGTGCTATTGTCCACAAAGCCGTTATCCATGGCTTGCTGCATGTAATTGTAGTCAGCAGGCAGGAATACATCTCCGGATTTGGTGGTTTTTAAGGTACCAAATAGTTCTCCACTGCCTCCGTATTTCATTACTACCTTTGTATCAGGATATTTTTTCTCAAATGCGGTTACTAAATCCGCTCCAACTTTTGTAAACCCGGCTCCGGCCAGAACGGTAATTTCTCCACTAGTGGATGTGGTATTAAATACTCCACTTACCATTACTAGAGCGGCGATAATTATTATGGCTATTATTCCTATAATTGCTAAATTTTTACTATCCAATGTTTAACCTCCAATAATTTCAAATATGCTTATCATTTATCGAAGTGTTTATATAAACATGACGGTTAATCATTTTCGGATTTTATTAAATTTTTTATTAAATTTTAAAATTCTTAGAATTTTTTAATAATCGATAGTTAATTTAATAGAATAATAATTAATTAGAGATAATATCTATTCTTAAAAACGATTAAAAAAGTTAATTAAATGATTTTAATTAATAATATCACATAAAAATAGTTCATCAAAGAAAGGACACCGACCACGACATTCTAAGCTTTCTTCACAATCATCACAAGACTCTTGCCCATGTTCAGTTATAAATTGGCGATATTTAGAAAACTTATGTTTCCATATGTCATAAAATGAGTACTCCTTTAAATTGAAAATATATTGGGAATCATTACAGAATGAACAGGGCATAACATTAAGTTTTTCGTCAATATACACCGAAAAAAATCCGCATTCGCAGCTATCAATTAAATCAACATCTATTTTTGAAAATTTCAATAAAGCAGGAACAAAACACGCATCAAAACCAAATTTAATGGTAGATTTAGTTTGATTAACTGATTTTAAAAATGATTCAAGTAATTCTGGAGATTTAATGGAATCTTTACTTTGGCCTCTACCTCCGGGCTTAAAAGTTAAAAAGATAATGGAATTGAAAACGTTCATATATTCATCATATTTTCCCTGTAAGATTTGTGTGGCCATGGGGATTGTCTTTTCAGATACCACAAAATGGATATTAACTTTTAAATGTTTATTCCTTAGTTTTTCTCCCAGTTTTTGTAGTTCTTCCAGAGAAAGATAGTCTCTATATGGATCATAAGAAATAGCTATAGCACCACAATAATCTTTGGTAGCTTTGATATTTTCTGCATTGAAAAATTTACCACTGGTAGTGTAATTGGGGATTATATCATATTTTTCTCTAGTTATTTTTAATATTTCATTAAAATTCGGATGCAGTAATGGCTCACCACCACCCAGAGCCACCTGAAACACGGGACCATATTCGGCACAGCTCAATTCTTTCATTAAAAATTCATAGTCCTCTAAAGACATGAATGCTCCGCTTTTATCACTGGATCGGTAACAATATTCACAATCATTAATACAGTAATTGGATATGGAAATATCTGCCAGCTCCGGCCAGGGGGCCATATCCGGATTTTCAGATAAATTCTCTCCCCAACGATAGGTTAATCCTATTTCGGGTATTCCTATAAAATTGTATCCTCTAAAGTGACGTTGCATCATTTTAATTTTCTCTTAATATTTATGAAAATACTCTTTTAAAAATCGTTTTTGGATAATAATATTTTTGGGATAATTTAGAACTTTTTAAGGTTATAAATACCTAATAAGTTGTGTATTATTCACAATCACACTTAGGGTCACTGGCCTGGGTGGCCCCTACACCATAAAGATTTCTTCCCTTACCTCTAATTATTATCCAGTTTATAAGGGCCCACATTTCCTCTTCAGTGAGATTACTGAAGTCTGTTTGGGGAATATCTTCTGGACTGAGTTCATCTCCTAAGAATACATCTTTTCCTATACTAAATTTTTTCTGGGTAAAATAAACTTCTTTGTCCCCAATTTGGGTTTTAGTCCCATTATTTTTCAGTTCTTCCTTAATAAACTTTAAAAGCTGGACAATTCCTACTTTACCTTTCTTTTCAAAGTGAGCTATATTTAAATCTATTATATCTTCTTTAGCAGTTAAAATAAAGCTAGCTGAACTACTATTAGTTACAAAATCTCCACGGATTTTCATAGTTAATTCCTCCAAGAATATATTGGGGTTTCATCTAAAAAAATATATGGAATTTAATGGGATTTCATTTTATTTTTAAATAGAATTAATTCAAAAAAATTTAAAAAAGAAAATAAAAACATAAAAAATATTAATTAGAAAAAAAAATTTAAAATAAGAATTTAATTTAATATGTTTTCTAATGTTTTTTCCAGGATTTAGATCTAAGGTTTTCTAATTTCATGCTACTTCTAATCACATTGATAGTATTTTGAGGACAGGCCTTGCTGCAAGCTCCACAAAGCACGCAAACATTTTTATTTATTTTAATTTCACCATCAACGATTTTAATGGCATTGCAAGGGCAAACATCCTGACAGGCATGACAAGTAGCACCTTTACAATCTTTTGATACTTCTTTAGTTATTTCACCTTCAAATGGTTTAATTACCTGAACAGCATCTACTGGACAAACTTCCTGGCACCAGCCACAACTCACGCACTGATCAAAGTTTAAGATAACATTTCCGGTGGTAATGGTGTCTGCAGGATCTATATCTCTATCTCCATAGGAATAAACTCGACAAACGGCTTTTATGGCCTTTGTTGGACAAGCTTTCTTACAAACTAGACAGTAAACACATTTATCCAGATCAACATCCACTTTTTTGTTTTTTGAATCGGCCTGTGAAACTTTAATAGCATCTGTCGGACAAATTTCCTCGCATATTCCGCAATATACGCATTCATCCGTGTCTACTTCAATTTCTCCACTTACCAGATTTTTTCGAGTAGGTAATGTCCGAGTAACTGTTATGGCATCTTGAGGACACGTATTTTGACAGGCCTGGCAGTAAATACAATATCCTTCATTTATATTGGTTGCATGTGTCCAGTGGGGATATGACTCCATCTGAGATATCTCTTTACCTTCAAGCTGGAATTTCAATGCTCCAAATGGACAAGATGATGCACATATTCCGCATAAAGCACATTTATCTGCGATTATGTTGATATTGTCTATTTCTAGAAGTCCCCGGGCAATGGGTAAAATAGGTCCTAGATTAATGGCACTGGTAGGACATACACCTACACATATTCCGCAACCCAAGCATTTCCCGTTGTCATGCTTTAGTTGGCGATCTATGTTTCGTTGAATATTTATCATTTTATCATTCATTAACAAGAATATTTATTGATATATTCAATTATCCTGGAGATATGGCCTGATTGGGACAGCTTTGGATGCAAATATTGCAGTCGTCACACTTCTCTTCAATGATTACTATTTGTCCATCTTCTTCTATTAGTGCCCCTTTTTCGCATAATTTGATGCATAAACCTTTGCCTGGACAGTTTTCTATTTCACCGCATTTTTCTGGATTGATACTTATTGACATATTCTTTACCTCTCATCTATCACGATATGTGATAAACTACATATCGAATAGTATGTTTTTTCCATTTATAAAGTTTTTTAATTTTCACATTAATTTAAAAAAATAAAAACAGGAAGTTATTCAGTTTTAAAATCATTCATTTGTGTGGCAAATAAAAACTATTATTCACTTCCTTAGAGCCCGTTTGATATGGTCTTGAAAATATCAATACAAGTGTACTTTGGAACGACATGATATAAATTCCATATCACTAATATTTTTAATCTTTTAATATATAAAATATACTTATAAAATGGGCTAAAAAGTTTTTATACTTATTAAAACATATTATGAATGGTGATAATATGAAGATAAGTGCTAGAAATGTTGTTAAAGGAAAAGTAGAAACCATAGCAGAAGGGGCCATAATGTCCAATGTCAAGGTTAAAGTGGATGAACCTGGAGTGCTAACAGCTATTATCACAAAAGAAGCTGTACAAGAACTTGAAATAAAAGAAGGAGAAGAAGTTTATTTAATTATTAAATCAACTGAAGTAATGGTTGCTAAAAAATGATTAAACCACATAATTAAACCTTTTTTCATTCTCTTTAAATTTTAAAAATTTGAATATTATACAAAATTTTTAATTGGATATTTTATAGAATTTTACTTTTTTTGCACTGTTTATCAACCTTTTTTATTCTAACTCGAGTATCATAATATGGTGTACCGTTTCCCTTTTCGCTAACCATGTCCTGGGTCAAAACATTAACACATTTGTTGTATTTTAGCCAGCCACCTTTATAAGTCAGAATATAATCTTTTCTAACCTGTTCATTTCCTTTTACTTTAACAATCAAGTCCCCTACTGGAGATTCAAGCAGGGCCTTATCGCCACTGGTCAGATTCTCTTTTTCCAGCATATCGGGATGTACTTGAACTTCTAAAAACCCATCTTTAAGCTCATTTTCAGGAGGAGTTGAACCTACAAAACTTCCCATAGTTGAGAGGAGTTTTAAGGGGAATTCTTCATTATCCAGATTTAATGGGGTGAATTCTTTAATAAATTCAAATTTTTCAGATTTTGTTTCAAATTTTAAGTCGTGATAGGGTACTTTATCCAGGGGAACCATTTTTTGGGGTGCTTTTTGTAGATCTTCAAATCCAACGCCTCTCTCCAGAATAGGAGCAGCTAATTTTTCTAGCCATTCTTTTGGGGTTCCACACATTTCATGGCCCAAACCTAATTTTTCAGCCAGGGCTTGGAATATTTCAAATTCGGATCTCACTTCTCCTCGCGGTTGGACAACCGGGTTTACAGGAGATACCCAGTTATGGCCATAGCTACCCATAAGATCTTCTTCTTCTAAAAACGTGGTGGCAGGTAAGAATAAATCTGCAACGTCTGATGTGTCATTTAAGAAATGATCAATCATAATAACAAATTCTGCCTTTTCAAATCCTTTTTTAATCTTTAAAGAGTTGGGATTTAAGTTAATAGGATTTCCAGAGGCTAAAAATATGAGTTTTATAGGGGGATTATCTGTATTTAATAATGCCTCACCAATGGTAGGCATGGCTAAATGTCGCTGATTATGCCCTAATTCATTTAATTCATGACTGAAATCAAAGTATTCATATTCTTCAAAGCCTTGGGTAATGCCTCCACCTGAAACCCCAATATTTCCAGTTATCGCTGCCAGGGCACTCATCATATGCAATGCCAGATGGCCCTGCACATATCGATGGACGCCCCAACCAGATACAATACTAGCTGGTTTACTATTACTATAATCAAGTGCAATTTCTTTTATTTGAGCTAAGGGCACATCGCACCTAATTTGTAATTCTTCCAGAGTATATCTCCCTAGAATTTTCTGGTATGAATCAAAATTTTCAGTATAATTCTTCAGAAAGTCATCATCTGCCAGATTGGATTTCAGGATGATTTTGGCCATGGCCATGGCCAGATAATTATCTGATCCAGGGGATGGTTGGATAAATACATCGGCCTGATGAGCAGTTTTTGTTTTCACGGGGTCAATGACAACTATTTTTGTCCCATTTCTCTGGGCCTTTTTGAGGATACTCCATAGATGAACATCAGTTACTGCAGGATTTCTTCCCCATAAAAGTATTAGCTTACTATTAAGCTGGTCGAGAGGATCATGAGGTACTTTAATTCCAAAATCTTTTTCCAGTGCATAATGACCTATGCCTCCGCAAACAGTTCCATAAGTGGTGGTAACTCCACCAAGTAAGTTAAAAAATCTTTTATTTAATGATTGGAGGGCAGTACGAGCACCAAATCCTTGATAATAAAGGATGGATTCAGTACTATATTTCTCTGATACTTCTTTAATTTTGGAAGCGGTGATTTTAAGGGCTTCGTCCCAACTTATCCTTTCCCAATCTCCATTTACTTTTAAAAGAGGATGAAAAACTCGGTTTTCACTGTAAAAGTAATCTTCAAGATAATGGGAAGTATTTTTACATAAAAATCCTGCTGTTACGTCATGTTTAGGATTTCCACGCAATTTTACAACTTTTCCATTTTCTGAACTAGCAATTATGCTGCAAGAGCCTGGACAATCACGAGTACAAGTGGTAAAAACAGTTTCCAAAAAAAATACCTCCTTTTAGACCTTTTATGATATTTAATATAGATTTATAGCTTTATGTTTGAATTAGTAGATTATTTTAAAATTAATTCTGATTTTTTTATATTAATTTTAAATTCATTTATTATTTATTTCATTTATACTACATTTCACTTTCTTAATATTCAAAAAAATCATTAAAAAATATCAAAGTGATTATCCTGGTTAATTATCTTATTTACAGCTATGGCTGCATTAGGACAGATTTCCATGCATTTATAGCATAATTTGCAATAATCCGGCGATTTTATTGTTACTGACCCATTTTCAAGCGTGAAAACATTGGTGGGACATATGCAGGCACAGGCTCCACACGGGGAGCCTTCACATTTGTCCGAATCAACTATTATCTGGATTATCATTCAACTTACCGCCGGTAACGTCTTAAAATTTTTTCATTCAATATATTATTTAATATTTTATTAAATCAGTAAATGTTTGGAACATTCATCAATGGCCTGTTTGACTTCACAATCCAGTTGTACAGGTTTTATTCCTAACTTTCTGAGTTCTATGCTAGGTTCTTTTCCTATTTTACTGCAAAGAACGGCTTTACAATCATTAATAAGATCTATAGATGCTACCCATCGTTCCTGATGATTATTTACTGGCATGGGGGTTTTTTCCCGTATCTCATCAAATTTAAATTCACCATCTTCAATTTTATACACTAAAAATTGGTTTGCATCTCCAAAATGCAGATCTATTACTTTTCCGTTGGTGGAAGCTACTGCTATTTTCAATTAAATCTCCTCTTTAATTTTTTAACCTAAAATTGGTTTGGACATAACTTTAGACATGTTTCGACTTATAATAGTCTGAAATTGCCTAGTGCCCTTTTTTTAGATTTTAGATTTTAGATTCACAGGATTCATCGCATGGATGAGACTGGGCTTCTTCTGTGATTTCATCTATATTTTTTTCCTTTTCTTCCCTTTCTTTTTCTTCATTTTTTTCATTTAATATCTCATAACCAGACTCATCATAATAATAATCCAGTATGGTGTTGGTTATACGATCTACAAATTCAATTCCGCCGCTATAACCTAAAACAGATATTCTTTGGGCCCCTAAGCGATCGAATATGGGGAAACCTGCTCTAAATAATGGAATTCCTTCTTCATGGGCCATGCTAGCCCCATAGGAATTTCCAATTAATATATCTGTTTTAACTTTTTTAATTTCCTGATGCATATCATAAAGATCTCCTCCAGCCAATATAATGGGATTAAATCCTTTTTCTTCTGCAATAAGTTTTATATCCTCTTCGAATCTTTTACTTTCAGCACCAGTGCATAATACGGTAGGAATCATTCCCATTTCTGCTGTAAAACGTGCCATTCCAGATACAAAGTCAGGGTCTCCGAATATGGCCACTTTGCGGTGATAATTGTAGGCGTGAGCATCCACCATAGCATCTATTAATCTGCCTCGGTCATTTTCAATTGAATCTGGGATTTCCAGGTCTGCTAAGCGGCACACGGACTTTATGAACTGGTCGGTATTTTCCACACCTAGAGGTAATGGTCCAGAAACTAATTCCACTCCGAATTTCTTTTGTAAAAATACTCCTGCGGAATCTACGTGTTTAGATAATGCAATAGTACCAATAGAGTTGGCAGTATCCTGAATTTCTTCAATACTGGTTCCACCATCGTATAAATTCAAGGCAGCCTCTGACAATGGAGCATCCAGGTTTTCAGAAGTGTCAGTTAGCATTATACTTTCGCAGTTGAGGTCAGCTAAAATGCTTTTAACTTCTCTAACTTCAGCTGGGGTTAAATTACCAGTTATGATATTTATTTTCCCATTGTGATTTGTATCATTAGGATTGGTGGAAATCGCTAAATGCTCAACCAGAGCTTTTATAGTACTATCATATCCTTCAATATGCGTTCCAGAATAACTGGGAGTGGATATGGGTATAATCTCGGGTAATATCTGCCCAGGATTTGCTTCTTCAAATTTCCGAATTATTCCTTCCATATCATCTCCGATAGTTTCGGTAAGACAGCTGGAAGTGACAGCAATAAGGCTGGGAGATTGCTTTTCAGTTATATTTTTAAGGGCCTTCATTAAGTTGAATTCACCACCGTAGATAACGGTTTTTTCGCTCATGGATGTTGAAGCAACTTCTATAGGTTCTTTGAAATGTCTTGTAAGCTGGAATCTCATGTAGGTACTGCAACCCTGTGATCCGTGTATGAGTGGCATGGTGTTTTTAACCCCTAGCAAGGCTTGAATGGCCCCCATAGGCTGGCACATTTTAGCAGGATTCACCACAGAGAATTTTTTATCATGGTGTGCTTTCTCAAAGCCGGGCTGATTTTCTTGACAGTTGTGCATATAATCACTTCTTTAAAGTTTTCTTAGAATTTTTAATTTTTCAATTCACGCTATTTTTCTCTATTTTCCCGCTTTTTAAATCTCAAATAAGTCTCTAATATTTAATTTACTACTTTAATCTCCAAATTAATCCCTCAAACTTTTATAAGTTAAATCAAACACCGGACTGGAAACTGAAGCATCTACCTCTTTTGCAAAACTTATAAATCCTTTAAAACCGGCAAATGCAGATATGCGGTCGTGATTGAAGTCGCAGAATGGAACTCCCAATTTTAAGGATATGTATTTTTCCTTAGCCCCTGATATGAGAAGATTTGGTCGGTATTTTTTAAGTAAACGGGCCAGTTCAGTGGAATTGGCATCATCCACAATTATAGTGCCGTCCCTAACAACTTCTTTGATTTTTTCATAATCTTCCTGGATTCCATTTTTGGTCCCTGACATCATGACATCCATTCCTAGTTCTTCAAAGGCCCGAACCAGAGACCAAGCCTTGTTTCCACCTACATAGAGGGCTACTGTTTTTCCCGTTAAACGTTTTTTATACGTGTTAATTTCATCATGTACTTCTTCCAAACCGCGGGCAATGATTTCGTCGGTTCGCTCAATCATTTCTTCATCCCCAAAGAAATCGGCTATATCACGCAATGAGGCCACGGTTTGTTCCAGACCAAAAAAATTCACTTTCAGGGAGGGTATTCCATATTTCTTTTCCATTTTTTGGGCCAGGTAATTGGAAGATTTCTGGCACTGCACTATGTTGAGCTTTACCCGGTGAGATTGGGCTATTTCCTCTACATAGGAGTCCCCTGTCATGGTAGCCACTACATTAATTCCCATTTCTTCTAATAGTGGTTTTATGCCCCAGAGATCTCCGGCCACATTGAATTCCCCTACAATGTTTATATCATATGGGGTGATTTTTTCAGGTTCTTTAGTACCAATAACACTGTCTAATAAAGCATCACAACCAATCCAGTGGCCTTTGGTTTTATTGTGGTCCTGAAAACCTTCAGACTGCACTGGAACTACTCTGCATCCACTTATTTCTGCTGCTTTTTTACAAACTGCTTTTATATCGTCGCCAATAACACCAGAAACGCAGGTAGCATAAACAAATATTGCTCCGGGATTGTAAAGTTTTTTGAGTTCTATTATACTATCATAGAGTTTTTTTTCCCCACCAAAGACTATATCTTTCTCTCTTAAGTCGGTGGAGCATCCTTTTTTGTAAAGATCGTCTCGAGAGGATTTACTTCCTCTTATATCCCAAGTGCAGGAGGCACAACCCACGGGTCCATGTACCAAGTGAATAGAATCTGTAATAGGCATTAAAACGATTCTTGCACCCCCAAAAACACAGGTTCGTTGGGTAACCGTACCGGGTAGGCTGGCTTTATCACAGCTAGGGATTGATAAACCATCTCCTTTCACACACATGTGTTTTTTACGAGATTCAAATGTTTCAATAACTGGTTCCATTTCAATACCTCAAATAATTGATAATATAATTTTAATACTATCCGAATTCACTTTATAAACTCAAATAGACGGTAAATCGGATTATTCTACTTTATTTCAATTTAAATTTCTAATTAATCTCTAATCAACTGATTTTACTATTTTTATTAAAAATTCAATTAAAAAATAAAATCTAAGGTCTAATTGACCTTTACAATTTTTATAGATTGTAGTGATTTAGAGGATTGAATATGTTTAATTAATTTAATTATCTAATATCCATCCTTTATTCACTGTTGCAACTTCCAGTGTTCATGTTCATAGTATTTTTCCAATACTGTATTGGTAATTAAATCTATGAGATGCATACCACCATTGTATCCAATAATTGGTTTTCTGTGATAACCTACACGATCAAATACTGGAAAACCTACTCTTATTAGAGGTATTCCTTGTTCAATGGAAATTAAACGAGCATCTGAACTTCCAATCATAAGGTCAACTGGATTTTCCTGGAGATATACTTCCAGTGCTCTTAAATCCTGTCCCACCATGGTATCAATTTCCACACCGGTCTCTTTACCTACTTTTTCTATGTCTTCTACGAATTCTTTGCTATCGGATCCTGTGAGAACCAGTTGCGGTTCCATTCCCAGCTCACCTACAAATCGGGCCATTCCAGCAGTTACTTCTGGGTCTCCGTAGATGGCCACGGTTCGCCCGTGTAAATATCTACCGGCTAAATCGGCCATGGAATCTATGAGTAATCCTCTCTCATCCAGCATGGTATCTGGAATGTCCTGACCGGTGATCTTTTTGAGATTTCGCAGTAATTGGTCGGTATTTTGAACTCCTATAGGAATAGGTCCCAGTTGAGCAGGGACATTGTATTTTTTCTCCAGAGATAAAGCTCCTGAACCTGCATATTTGCATAATGATATAGTACCCATACTATTGGCAGAATCCTCAATTTCTTCTACAGTAGTTCCTCCTTTAGGATAATATGGTTTGAGCTCTGCTGCAGAAGGCCGAAGTGGGGAATCAAATGGGTCAGAAATATCAGTTAATATGATTCCTTCAGTATCCATGAGACTCAGGATATGTTTTATTTCCCTTATATCTCCGGGATTAATCATACCTGGGATAATATTGATTTTTTCATTAGGTGCTGATGGTTCGGCTACGTGATCGGCCAGAGCCTTTATGGTGTTATCATACCCTTTAAGGTGGGTTTCCACGAAACTTGGGGTGCTTATAGGCACTATTTTTACCTTTTCAGCTTCTTTTTCCCCTAATTTTTTCTTTAATTCTTCTTTAGCAGCCCCTATGAATCCAATTATGTCATCACCAATAATTTCACTGGAACAAGTGGTTATGACTCCAATCATGGAAGGATCTAATCTTATGGCCACATTCTGAATACCTTCTACCAGATTTCTACGGCCTCCAAAAACAGCTGCATCCTCGTGAAGAGATGTTACTGCGATTTCAGAGGGTTCTCGGAAATGTCTGGAAAGAGAGTACCTTACAAAGGAAGAACATCCCTGGGAACCGTGGACTAGTGGAACCGCTCTTTTAATCCCAGTGACCGCCCACATGGCCCCTAATGGTTGGCATGTTTTCAAGGGGTTTATTACGGCGCTTCTCTCTTTTTCTAAAATATTTATAGAGCTCATTATTTTGCCTCTTCTATGGCTGCGGTCTCTAATTCTTGAGTGGGATCCACAATATCTGGTTCTTCAGTTTCTTGGAATTCAAGGAAATTCCACACTGGATTGTAAATTGCAGAATACATATCTCTGGCCAGGTTCAGGAATCCTTCAAATCCTATGTAAGGTCCGTTTTCATAGGAGTGTATTAATAAGGATGGAATTCCTAATTTATGGATTAAGTACTTCTCTTTTACTCCACACATGATTAAGTCTATATCGTAATCTTCTACCAGTTCTTCTAATTCTATGGTGTTTGGATCGTCTATTACTAATGCTCCTTCTTTAACTCTATCCTTCATCTTCTGGAATCCGTCTTCGTGTTCAAACATGGATGAAACACCAGTGGTTTCCATTCCTAATTCTTTTTCAATAGGTATGGAAATATGGTAACTCTTAGGTCCACCAGAGAAGATGAATGCTTTTTTACCGGTTAATTTTTTCCTGTAAAATTCAAGCTCAGGTTCTACTTTAGCCATTCTATTGGCTATAACTTGATCTGCCTTTTCTTCAAGTCCAAAGAATCTGGCAACCTGTTTCAGGTTTTTAGCACAGTAATGGGTACTGAAGAAATCAGTTTTAATATAGGGAATCCCATACTTGTCTTCAATCATTTGGGCAATGTAGGTAGAAGATCTCTGACACCTTACCACACTCAATTTGGCCCGGTGCATCCAGGAAATTTCATGGTGGCTGCTGTCTCCAGTAAATGTGGTTAAACAATTTATTCCGATTTCTTTGAAGTAATCCTTAAGTAACCATAGGTCCCCGTCAATGTTGTACTCCCCAATAAGGTTTATGTCGTAGGGGGTGGTTTTGGGAGGTTCTGCAGTACCTACCAGTTGACTAAAGAGTACATTGTTCCCAATGGTGTGTCCTTTGGATTGGCTTGGCCCCGCAAAACCTGGTGCATTAAAGGCAATGATGGGTTTACCTATTTCTTCTTCCATCTCTTTGGCCAGACCGTCCATGTCATCCCCAATTAATCCTGTGGTACATGTGGCATAGAGGTATATGGCACTTACAAAGGGAAATTCTTTGTTTGTATCTCGAATGGCCTGTCTTAGTTTTTTAATTCCTCCAAATACTACGTCAGATTCCTGTAAATCTGTTCCTATAATATATTTGATGTTGAAATCTTTAATAGGGAATTCACTGCCATCTGGCATGGTAGTGGTAGTAGGGTATCTTTTAGTACCATATCCATAAACGGTACATCCTACGGGTGAGTGCACAATATGTGCTACGTCTTTTAAAGCTCCAGTTATAACCCCTTTAGCTCCGGCAAATGCACATCCACGTTCTGTCATGGATCCCGGAATAGTTTTTATATTACATTTAGGGAGACAGTCTGCGGGATCATCGCAGTGTTTTACATAGGTGTGCTCCTTTCGCTCAGGGATATCTTTTGAAACTTCAAAAAGTTTAAAAGGCATTTATTCATCTCCTAATAAATTTGATTAGCTTGATTGTTTATTTTGATTCAATCAATGTGATAAATGGATAATTAGCAATTTTGTTCACTACAAAATTGCAGCATCTCCACTTTCTTTTGTTCTGACTCTAACTGCATCTTCTACAGGACAAACAAATATTTTTCCGTCTCCTATTTGTCCAGTACAATTTACTTTCATTATGGCTTCCACAACCAGTGACATATCATCTTCCAGAACCACTAAGGTGATCATTCTTTTGGGAATGTATCTCAGACATTTTTCATCTGCAGGATCGATGTTGCTGGTGTCTACGCTGAAATTCACTTCATTAATAATTGCTTTCTGGTTTCCACGGCCGATTACTCGGTTAGCAGTCATAGCCGGGAAACCTAAAGAATCCAGAACTTCTTTGGTTTGAGCCATTTTATTAGGGCGTATAATGGCAATAATTTCTTTCAATTTTAACACCTCCGCCCTTAAAGACCTTTAGTTCTTGTTCTAACAGTATAAGCTTCTTCTACAGGGCTGATGAATAATTTTCCATCTCCAATATTTCCTGTAAATGCGTTTTCATTAATTATATCCACAATCTGCTCAATAGATTCATCTTCAGCAACTAACATGAGCATTATCTTAGGGATCTCATCATAGTAGATGGTTTCTAATTGAATTCCCTTTTGCTTTCCACGACCAATAACATCCATTTTAGTGATAGCAACGTAACCTGCCTCATCCAGTGCGTCAACTACTTTTTCAGCCTTCTCTGGCCTTATAATAGCCCTAACCATTTTCATCTTAATTTCTCCTAATCTCTCTTCTTTTTATAATTCGATAATTCATAATTCAGTCTTATCGGATAAATCAATGGATTTTAGTCCATTAAACCGTACTGAAGAACCATTTCTTCAAGTTCATCCATGGACATTGGTTTGGGGATAACGAATTTTTCGTTGTTAATGATTTTACCGGCAAGTGCTTCGTACTCATGGGCCTGATCACAGTCTGCTTCAAAGTCTACCACGGTTCTTTTGTTGAATTCTGCTTTCTGAACTATGTTATCCCTTGGAACGAAGTGGATCATCTGGGTTCCTATTTTTTCACAAAATTCTTCCAAGAGTTCTCTTTCCCCATCAACGTTTCGGCTGTTACAGATTATTCCTCCCAGTCTCACACCGCTCTGTTCGGCGTATTTTACCATACCTTTACAGAGGTTGTTTGCTGCATATAATGCCATCATCTCTCCAGATGCCACAACATATATCTCTTCTGCTTTACCGTCCCGGATAGGCATTGCAAATCCACCGCAAACAACGTCTCCAAGTACATCGAAGAAAACGAAGTCATTATCATCGTAGATTTTTTGTTGTTCCATGATTGTAATTGCGGTGATCACACCACGGCCTGCACATCCAACACCAGGTTCAGGACCACCAGATTCTACACATTTTATTCCTTTAAAACCTGTGGACATTATTTTGTCAAGATCCATGCAGGCTTCTTCTCCTTCTTCCCGGAGGGTGTCCATCATGGTTTTCTGCATTTTTCCCCCGAGTATCATTCTTGTACTGTCTGCCTTTGGGTCGCAGCCGTGTATCATAACCCTTTGATCGTGAAAGTGTGCCATCGCGGCAGCTGTGTTTTGGGTGGTTGTAGATTTTCCAATTCCACCTTTACCATATATAGCTATTTTTCTTACCATTTTGACATCTCCCGTCATTTTTTTCTTTTTAAATAATTATTGAAGTTTTCCGAAATAGACGGAATACGGAAGCATACTTCCGATAAAAAAGCATTGTTCATTTTTCTATATAAACGTTTCGATTTTGAATAAAAAATTGGAAGATTAATTGAATATTTAAACAAGAATTTTCTATATTGATGAACAGTTATGTATTATATTTAGTATATCTTGAAAAAACCCATAATATTATAAATTATTAATGATAATATCAAGAATTACCTGAATATTAATGAATCATCAAATGATTAACAAATTATTTATATTAATAAATTAATTAACTCGATATGCAATTAAATACTAGAGGTAAATAATGGAAGAAATAAAAGAAATAAAGTACTCACCCATTGGAACGATCCACTCCCCATTTACAAGCCTGGAGGGAATGCCTATACAACCAGTAGGGGCCTGTGGAATAAAAGGAAATATTCAATTAAAAGAAAAATATGAAGGAGGTTTAAGTGATCTGGATGGATTTTCACACTTAATTCTCATATATCACTTTCATCTTAGCAATGGTTATGCATTGAAGGTAAAACCATTTTTAGACAACGAAAAAAGAGGAATTTTTGCTACTCGGGCACCTAAACGGCCCAATCCTATTGGATTTTCTGTTGTGAAACTGGAAAATATTGAAGGGAATATAATTCATATTTCAAATGTGGATATTGCGGATGGTACTCCTCTTTTGGATATAAAACCATATATTCCTCATTTTGATAGAAATGAAGATGATGAAATTTGTATAGGTTGGTTTGAGGATAAACACCATGAAGCAACTGATAAAAAATCAGACGATAGATTTTTGAATTAAATTTTATTTTTTATTTTTATTCGTGTATCTGAAAATTGCTAATTTGTAAATTAAATATAATATTTCTTAAAAACTTCAATTTCTCTTTTTTATTAAAATTTTCATAATTATTTTTATTCCCATTAGATACGTATATTTATGCATATCATTATTCATATTAATCAAATTTTGAATAATTAAAAATAAAAAAATATAGTTTAGAACTTATTTTTTTATACTTTTTTTAGAAATTTTTTTATCCATTTG
>CAYUFT010000004.1:15743-50543 GCA_964444115.1 uncultured Methanobacteriaceae archaeon | reverse complement strand
TGTATATTATATGAATTAAGTTTACAAATTAGTTATCAATTTCATGGAGGAAAAAACTAAAATGAAAAAAGTTAGTACATGGAAGCTACAATTAAGAATGATTTTGGCTATGATGATTTTTGGCCTTATTATTTCTGTTTTAGTAACCATAGTTGGGGTTTTCTTAGGAATTACATATCCTGCATTTTACGCTGGATTCTTTTTATTACTGATTCTAGGTCAGTATCTTGCCGGACCAAAATTAGTAGATTGGTCTATGAAGGTGCGCTATGTATCACCTGAAGAAGCGCCTAATTTACACAGAATGATTGATGAACTGGCTATGAATGCAGGAATACCTAAACCAAAAGTCGGGATTTCCGAATTCATGATTCCTAACGCCTTTGCCTTCGGTAGAAGACAAAAAGACGGTCGTGTTTGTGTTACCCAAGGCCTAATTAATAAACTGAATGAAGGAGAACTTAAAGCAGTTTTAGGCCATGAAATAGCACATATTAAACACCGTGACATGATTGTTATGACTTTAATCAGTGCAGTACCAGTTATTGCTTATTGGATAGCATTGAGCACTTTATTTAGTGGGGATAATGATAGTTATTCCTGGGTTATCGGCTTAGCTGGTCTGGCAGCTTATATAATAGGACAACTACTGGTTCTATTTGTTTCCCGTGTTCGAGAATACTATGCCGATCAGGAAAGTGTGGCCATTGGAAATGACCCTCATCAATTAGCCAGTGCATTATATAAATTGACTTATGAATCTGCCTCTGCCACGAAAGAACAAGTAAAAGAAGTTCAAGGATTCAAAGCCTTCTTTGTCAATGATGTATCTGATGCTGGAAACGAAATTCAAGAACTAAGTCAACTTGACTTGGATATGGATGGCCATATATCTCAGGATGAATTGGATAGGTTAAAATACGATAAAATAAACCTGAAAACTTCCAGTAAATTAATGGAATTACTTTCCACCCACCCCAATATGGTTAAAAGAGTTAAAAGATTGGCCGAAATGAGCTAATCTTATTTTTTTATTTTTTTTACAGTTCTTTTTAAAATAAGTTTAAATTGTTTTAATAGGTCTCAATCTACATAAAAAACTTTTTTTAATTAAAATTTTTGATTTTTATCTCCGGAGGCTGATTTATAATTAAATTTTCATTGTTTACAATCCATAAACATTTTGTTTACAGATCATAAATTATATTTAAAATTCCATTTTTAAAATATCATCTCACATATCTATTCCCTTATATATAATCTCATAAATAGATCTTCTCCATCTTTTTTTCCTTTTTTGAACCCTTAATGGCCTTTTATTATTTTTGCTTAACCAACTATTTTATATTTTTAAATAGTAAATTATAATTAAAAATAAGAATATAATAATTATACATGAGGAAAAAATATCTAATAATTTTTTTGATTATCACTTTACTTTTTATTCCATTCGCATCGGCAGATGTTATTCAACCTGGTGAAAAGGCCATAAATTTTGATTATCAATTGACCAACATCCAGGATTACCCGGATTATGTTTTTATTTTGCATGGAATGCCTAATCCTACTATGGAGATATTAAGCTCTTCTGAATTTAGTTTTTACAAATTCAGTACCTGTTCTATTTATGCTATCAAGAAAACTGATTTTAATAAGATTAATTGGACTAAAATGAATGATATGGGAGTAGAAACATTTTTAATGAATGATTCTCGAGTAGCTCGCTCTAATCTAGAACTTGAAGGCCAATATGGTTCAGTTACTATTGATAATCCACTGGAGAGTGCTCTGGTTTTGCTGCGTATTAATTCTATTCAGGGCAACAATCTGGAAATTCAGAAAACTAAAATAGTTTATGGATATTCTGATGGCCAACAGTCAGAAAAAACATTTCAAAATCAAAATCAGACACCAGAACCGTCTGCTCCTGGAAATCCTTTTACAAAATATATTTATTATATCATAGTACCTATTATTGCGGCCATAATTTTGATTTACATTATAGCCAAAAGAAAATCTAACAAATAATAAATATTTTTTATATTTAAATATAAAGTTCAGATGCTATGCTTATTCAAAGTCTTATAATTCCCTGGATTCTCACTATATTAATTGAATTTATTATAATATGGATTTTTATTAGGGAAAACCCGGAAAAACTCCTTTTTTACTCTTTAATAATTAATTCCATTACTCTACCGCTGGCTACATTTATTTATATCTATTTTTTTCATAATTTTTTATTGATGGAAATGAGTGTTTTTTTAGTGGAGACTTTTCTTTTAAAGATAATCCTGGAACTTAATTATGAAAAAGCAGTTTTAATATCTTTAATAGCCAATTTTGTCAGTGCTCTTGTTGGAATATTGATTTATACTCTGTTTTAAAGCCCATTAAAAAAGCATTTATTGATTTGTTAATGGAGGATTAAATCTGATTAATAAGATAAAATATTAATAAAAAGCTCATATTCCAAAATAGTAATGAATAGGATAAAAATAAATTAATTAATGACTTAGTAGTCCTTTACTACACCAACAATATAACTCCGGGGTACCCAAGTATTCAAGGGAGTTTTGGTTATAATGTAATTGCCTTCATAAATGGTTTCCACATTTTTATTGTCACTCATTAAATAAACCCGGCTTGCCTCGATTTTACCCACTCTTTTTACAATAAGGCCATATTTGTCGTGTTTAGAAATGACAATATCTCCCACTTTGAAGTTATTTGTTTTAAGCACTATCAGGCTTTGGCCATCATTTAATGTGGGGTACATGGAATCTCCACTAACTACGGCGGGCATAGGAAGCTGGTTTTCTCCAAACTGGGACTTAAAATTAACTGTAACTTCAGTATAATTGTATTTTTGACTGATAACTGTTACGCCTGAGGTAATAGTAGCAATATTGCTGTTTGGACTTTTTATTTCATCAGAGAGATATTGGGCTATCTCATTTTCCATAGAAGATGGTGCTTTGTTAAAAGGTAGGGTTGATGATTCTACTGTAATATCTGATCCATTGGTTTCTATATTAATGGTAACTGCACTGAAATTTTGAGTTAATAATATAGCAGATCCAGCCACTAGTACTAATAATATTATTCCAATAATAATCCCTGACTGTTTATTCAATATTTCACCACCGAATTGTGTGAGTTATTATTTTGATTAATTATAACTTAAATTAATTATTTATACTATTTAATTTGTTTTTAATAAATTTCATTATCATTTTTTTGAGGATAATTAATTTAATGAATAGGATAATATTAATATTTCTGAGCCAGTTTATCCAATATAAAACGCGTAGATTTTAAATCAAGCTGGCCTGGTGCAGTATTAGTTTCTGCTGATGCAAATGTAAAAGGAGCTCCGAGTAAAGGACCTACAACACGGGTGTATTTACCCATTTCGCCCATGGAAATGGCCACTGTATCCGGATATTCAGATAAAACATTTATAACCGTTATGGTATCACTTATATTTTGAGGAGTAACTGCAAATTTAGCTATATCTCCTATTTCCCTTTCTTTTTCAACCACTTGTAAAAGTTCCTGCAGGGAGGGAGTTTTTTCAAAATCATGGAAAGAAATTATACTGCAATGAGCGGATTCAATGACCTGAGATCTGAGATCTTCTCTACAATTCAATTCAATATCCACATATTTGGCCTCTTTTGCTGAGGCCATGAGTATCTCTGTTCTTTCTTGCTCTGAACCTGAAAAAAAACCACCTTCAGTTGATATCCTATTGGTGGCAATAATTGGAAAGTCAATTTCTTTAATTAGATTAAGGGCCATTTGGGGGGTAGGGTTTTTAATTGCATCAATTCTGATTTCTAATAGGTCTGCTCCAGATTCAATACACCTTTCAGCTGATTTAAATGTTTCATCTACTGTTTTTTCAAACACCGGTGCACATATTTTATGTTTTACCACTTTTTACAGCTCTTTTATTTTTTTTAAACTTATTTAATTTATTTTTTCATTTAAAGATTTAGTGACTTTAAATATATACTATAATTAACTTTTTTTAAAATAAAAAATCTTTAAAATAAATAATATAAACTTTATTGAAATTATTAGTAATTAATATATTAAGTCTTTATGGAATATTGAAATTATTATTAAAATATTTTATTAAATATTTATCAAAATAAGATTAGTTGCAGGCCCACCTGGTAGAACAAGGTTAAATTTTTAACCGCGTAAATGGACCTGCAAATTAGTCTATGTTCTCCAGCCTTATTAATGTATCATGTGTTTTCCAACACATCTTATTTATCCAGTATTCAATAAGGTGATTTTGAGTAAATTGTTACAAATTTGGGTGTAATTTTGGGAAAACTATTAAATTAAGGCCCTATAATTTAGTATATAACACACTGAAATTAATTTAATATATTTTTGGGATGTGAAAAAATGAATAAAAATGATATATTGTGGAAACCAATTATAATTGGTATAATAGTTGCTTTAGCCTTTTTCATCGTATCTTCTATGGTATCTGGTTTAAATACTATTCTTGTGGTATTCTTATTAGCAGGAATAATTGTTGGATTCATGGTCAGCACTAATTATGTGAAAGGTGCACTCAATGGTACTTTGACAGGAGTTATTGGTGGTATTTTATCCATAATAATACTTTTAGTTTCTTTTACCATGCAGGGAGCTGGGGCCTACATATACTTATATATAAATACATTACTGATTTATCTGGTCATTCAGATAATATTGGCTGCAATTGGAGGAGCCCTGGGTTCAGCCATTAAAGCAGAATCCTTGATAGAAAGGCCTGAAGAAGATTTAGAATAGATAAATATCTTCTTTTTTTTATTTTTTATTTTTTAGTTTTATCCTATTTTTTTATAATATTTCTCTTTTTTAGTTTTTGAGTTAATCATGGTTCTAGGGGCATTGAATAAAAAATATATTATCTATTAAAAACAAAAGCATAATAAAATTTTATTTATATTTAATTTAATAAGTTAATTTAAGAAATTTATAGGTGATCTAGTGAAAATAACTGCCATTGGCGCGGATATATCTAATAATGACACGTCTTGTAGTGGGAATCTTATAAAAAACCTACAAGCTAATATTCCACAGCTAATAGATTTAGGAGCTCAAAATGCTGCTTTAACTAATATTACTGGTGATGATGTGGTTATCAGTGCTTTTGTAGAAGATGATCTTTTAGAAACAATTAATCGAGGCATTGTGGATATTTTAACCGAAAATTCAGAAGATTTAGGTGATGTTAATGGTATATCCCCTACTCCCGAAGGGGCTGGTGAAGGCATATCTTATGCTGAGGCCCAAATACGTCAAGATAGGTTTCCAGATGCTCTGATTCTGGCATTTGATACTTATGGTGGAGAATCTTTTGTAGGAAAGGCTGCCAACTCGGCCATCAAAGCCGCTCGAGGAATGGAAGGAGTTACTGATGTCAGTGATGAAATAGTGCCGGGGGTTAAAAAAATACCTGGTGTAGGATATGTTTCAGATAAAACCGACGATCCGGTGGTAGTAGCCACATTAGAAGATTTGGAAAGTGTGGGTGTTGTAGCTGGGGCTATGGTAGGGGCTGCTCTGGGTAATAAAAATGTTTATCTAGTTAAAAGAGGGGCACCATCCTATGTAATTCCAGGAAGCGTTATATTGTCAGTTACCGCTTACATGAACGGAAACATGATGGATTTAGCTGTTCCTTTTGAAGAAAGAACCCGAATTTTAAGAGTTTAGATGAAACTATATTATTAAAAACTATTTCATTATTTTTTCCAGAAATTAAATTTTCAGAAGCTATTTATGATAACTTCATTCAAAATTAGCCCGGGATTAAAATAAAAAACTAGCTCAAAAAATAGTGAAATTTAATTATATAATGGCATATAATTATGGTAAATATATTTGAGATATATCTATACTGATGAATATCTCTTGGGATTTAAAATCCATTTTATTAGATTAAATCAATTACAGCAAATATATCGAAATATAATTGCATAATTACTGAATAAAATCACAGAATTACAAATAATAAAATAACCATGCTCCGTTTACTAATGGTTACCATTGCATTGATTTATAAAAAAGGGATGAAACATGATATTTTTAGATAAAGATACTAAATGTTTGGTACAAGGAATTACTGGTAAGCAGGGTTCTTTTCATGCAGAACAAATGTTAAATTATGGGACAAACATTGTAGCCGGTGTAACCCCAGGTCGTGGGGGCCAAAAATTCGGGCCTATCAATGTGTATGATTCAATTGAAGAAGTAACTGAAGAGATGGATGTTAATGCTTCTATAATTTTTGTCCCAGCTCCATTTGCCAAGGATGCTGCTTTCGAATCCATTAAACATCTGGATTTAGTGGTAATTATAACTGAACACATTCCGGTGCATGATTCCATGCAAATAATGGAATACGCCCGAAAAAAAGGAACCACTATCATAGGGCCTAATACACCAGGAATTATATCTCCTGGAGTGGGAAAACTGGGAATTATGCCCACCCACATATTTAATGAAGGAAATGTAGGTATTGTATCCCGAAGCGGAACCCTTACCTATGAATTCGCCAGTCAAATCACTGGAGCAGGAATGGGCCAGAGTACATGTATTGGAATTGGTGGAGATCCAGTAGTAGGCCTAGATTTTTCCACAGTTCTTAAAAAATTTGAAGATGATACTGATACTGATTACCTGGTCATGATTGGTGAGATTGGAGGAAATGCCGAGGAAAAGGCAGCTAAATATATTGAAAAGAATATTTCTAAGCCCGTTATGGCTTTTATCTCTGGAACCACCGCACCACCAGGTAAAAAAATGGGCCATGCTGGTGCTATTATTGAAGGTAACAGTGGAACCGCAGAAAGCAAAATCAATGCCCTGGAATCTGCAGGAGTCCAAGTGGCCCGAAAGCCTTCTGAAATAATTAATATGATTAAAGAATTTAAATGAATTAGTTTAATCATATTCTAAATAATATTTTAACTTAAAAAATTATTTTATCCAATAATTTATCCAATAATTTATCCAATAATTTATCCAATAATTTATCCAATAATTTATCCAATAATTGAATTTCAAAATCAAAGTGGGGTAATTGATTTAATATAATTATTTCACCATCTTTAATTTAATATCAAACTTCAAAATTATTTTATTTTAAAAAACTTATAAAGACCATTTTAAGTGATAAATATGGTAGATGAAAACGAAATTATTAATAAACTTGCCAGTGGCGAAATTAAACTCCATGAAATAGAAAAATACACGCAATCAGTTCCTGAAGCTATTGAAATCAGGCGTAAATTCATGGAAACAATTTCTGTATCTGCACTGGACCATGTATCACACTTCTCACTGGACATGGAAGAAGCCATGAAAAAGAACATAGAAAACCCTATAGGTGCTATTCAGATCCCGGTGGGAGTAGTAGGACCTCTAAAAGTCAATGGAGAACACGCTGAAGGAGAATTTTATGTTCCACTGGCCACCTCTGAAGGAGCACTACTTGCTTCTGTAAATAGAGGATGCTCCACTATAAGTCAATCTGGAGGAGCCAATGTCCGCATAATTGACGATAAAATGACCAGAGCCCCAGTTATAAAGGCAGAATCCGTTATGGAGGCCATGGAAATAAAAAAATGGATTGAAAACCATTTCACTGAACTTAAAGAAGCTGCTGAATCCACCACTAGCCACGGAAAACTATTAAAAATTGACCCAGTGATTGTAGTAGGCCATTATCTATATCCTAGATTCGTATATTCCACTGGAGACAGTATGGGTATGAATATGGTTACCATTGCCACCGAATCAGCATTAAATTTATTATCTAAAGAGACAGGGGCCCATGTGATTGCCCTTAGTGGAAATGTCTGCGTAGATAAAAAACCAGCTGCTTTAAACTTAATTGAAGGTCGTGGAAAATCTCTGGTGGCCGAAGTAGTGGTTCCTAAAGAAATAGTAAATAAAAAACTTAAAACCACACCTGAAGCCATTGCAGAAGTGAATATGGCTAAAAACTTCATGGGATCGGCTATATCAGGAAGTATGGGATTCAATGCCCAGTATGCCAACATGATTGGTGCTCTATTTCTAGCCACGGGCCAGGACGAGGCCCATATTGTAGAGGGCAGTCTGGGAATTACCACTGCTGAAGACAAAAATGGGGACCTTTACTTTTCCGTGACCTTACCCGATGTTCCCCTAGCCACTTTTGGTGGAGGAACCCGTCTGGAAACAGCTAAAGAGTGTCTGGAAATCATGGATGCCTATGGGGCTGGAAAAGTCCACAAGTTTGCTGAAATCGTGGCCGGAATTGTTCTGGCTGGAGAATTGTCTCTAATGGGAGCTTTAGCTGCCGGACATTTGGCCCGGGCCCATAAGGATTTAGGACGGGGAAAATAGTCTTAAAGAATTTTCTTCAGAACTTACTTTTTAAAAAAAACATAAAAACATTTTTTATTATATTTTTCATTCAAGGAGAACTTTTTAAATGAATATAAGGGAATTTATACAGGAATACCTTAAAATGAGTCGATATGTGGCCTTAGGAACCTTAGATGGTATCCTGGCCGTTATGGGAGTGATCCTAACTGCTAGTGGAGTTATTGCTCTGGGTGGTGGAGAAGTTCAAAATTATCTCATAGGCCTAACTGGACTTAGTGGAGGTATTGCACTGGCCATGTCCAATGCATTTGGATCATTTATTGGTGAACGGGCCGAAGAAACACGGACCCTACGGGAACTGGAACGTAAGATGGTCATGGATGAGGGTAAACTGGATGATACCATAATTCACAAACAGGCCAAGCGCAGAATCTATATGAGTATGTTTACCCATGGATTTTCCAGTTTCATAGGTTCATTCGTACCAGTTTTGCCTTTTTTACTCATTGCAGATAGAATGACGGCCACCGTGACTACTATTGTCTTGTGTTTTACGGCATTAATCATTCTAGGAGTTTATTTAGGTAGAGTTTCTAGAGAAAGTCTATTTAAAACAAGTGTAGAAATAGTTATTATTGGTATTGTAATCAGTGTGGTGAGTTTTGTTATTGGTGGAAGTCACTGATAACTATTTTTTTTAAAATTAATAATGGAGATTAAATATTTTATTCTATCCCATAAACTTTTTTTATATTATCTGAATGAATCTTAAAAGCATCTTCTTCAGTCATTAAGCCTTTGTTAATAAATTCCTGGGTCCTACGAGGAACTGTTTTTGGTCCTAAAACGGCACCAGGCCTGGTTAAATCATCCAAATAATCAGTTTCCATTAAAAAATAATTACTTTTTTTAATTCCTTTGGATACCACATCTCTAGTAGAAATCAAAGAGGGAGTCAATCCAAAATTCTCCTTCTCATCAGTGTAAGGACCCGAGAAATGTTTTATCAGTTTATATGGTTTCAGCCCAGCTTTTTTGGCCATTAAAGAGAATTCTTCGAATTGTTTTTCAGTGGAGGTTTCTGTATGCAGTTGCACAGCACAGTCTGCTTCCTGAGCCAGTTCCATGGCATAAATCATGATTTCATTCTGCAGATCCCATTCTTGCGAACTTACTTCATAATGAGGCCTTCCTATTTCTCCTATGGCTACGGCTTTTCCTTCCATTACCAGTTTCTGAGCATGATCTAATCCTTCTTTAATTATTTCCTCAGAGGTTTTTAAGTCCTTACCACTTTCTAGTAAACGGGAAAGTTCAGCAGGGTGCAACCCTACTACGGCATAGGCCTTCACCTCAGTATTGGCATTTATTTCATCCACATATTTTAAAACCATTTCCATGGCCTTAGTGAAGTTAAATGGTTCTCCAAAAGTCCAGGAAGGTTTGTTGGGAATAATCATCCTTCGGCCACCTGATCTGTGGAATTTTTCAGCAACTTTTAGAGGACCTTCTCCATTGAAGGGGTCTACGTGAATGTGGTTATCGGTAATAGGAATATTTTCCATAATATTTCATCTCAAAATTTTGTATAATTATAATTAAATCAAATTAAAATATTATTTGATTTAGTTTATAGTTATATTTTACAATTTTTTAAAATAAAATTTTATTATTGCGATTAAAATTAGAAGGATTAATAATTAATATTATTTTGTAAAAATTTTATTATTGCGATTGAAATTAGAAGGATTAATAATTAATTTATTTTGTAAAATATTGATCAAAAACTAAGAAAGTATAAAAAAAAGAAATTTAAGAATTTTTAATCTAAAAAGAATGTTTATCTGGGGTTTCTTTGCTGCAGGGACTGATATTTTTAATAGCAGAATTTTCAGCAGAAACTTCTGCACTTATTCCCATTTTTTCTAAAACGGCCTTTGGATCTACTTTAGTTTTAAAACAGCCGTCTCTGGATAGAGGAACTCCCTGTGGGGAAAACTTGGAAAGTTTCATCATGGAAAGGTTCAAATCCTGGTAACAGGCCACTCCTAACACGGCTTTAAAGTTATTCTGTTCAATTATTTTTTTAAGGAATGTAGAACCCGGTATAATAAAGACTTTGTATCCTACACACTCTGCATTTTCCTTTAAAGTCCCAATAACACACTTTCTGCAGTTGGTACATACCAGTCCTGATGGTTCTAATGTGGCCTCGCAATTAGGACTTCTCAGACAATGGGGGAGAATCAAAAGTTTTTCATCAGAGTTGGTAGACTTGAATTTTTTCTCATTGACTTTATTTCTAACTTCTACACCTATATGGTCCACTATTTTTTCATCAAGACCCATACTTTCTGAAAATTTTTTGAATGGGCCGTAGAAAAGATCGATAGTTAAGAGTAAGACTTTGGGAAAGATTAATCTATCCTGTTTAATAAGTATTTTCCCTAAAATAAGGGTCGAAAAAAGCATGGCTAATATAATTATACCTGCTACAAATACCATTTGTCCAAATATTTGATAAAACTCGTTGAACATAGAATCCCTGTTAATATGACATTTTTCTAATATAATAAGTCGTTAAAATAATTTAATTTTTTAAAGAGTAATTCAATATAATTTTTATTATCAAAACAAAGCAAACATAGATATTATAACCATCAGATATTATGATTTAGAATAGTATATTATTGTTAATTATTTTATATAAACTTGGTGTTTAAAAATAGTTTATTAGAAAATAGTTTAATTTATAAAATCAATTATTATCAATGTGTCTCATTAATGCTTTTTAGTACATTAAATGCTGTTTCTTTAACATGAGGATCGGTATCCATAACTGCAGGAGCTATTAAATCAATTGATTCTGGTCCCGAAATTCGAGCCAAAGATTCTATGGCCGCACATCTAACTGCCCAGTCTTCATCATCTAAAAGATCTACAATCTTCTCTCTGGATTTTTTATCTTTTTTTGCTGCGATTTTACCTACTGATTGAACAGCTACTGCTCTAACTCCCCAGGAATCATCTTTTAGAACATTGAAAAGATATTTTAAGCAGTTTTGGTTTCCAATTTGCCCTATTGCCTTTGCTGCTTCTTTTCTCATCTGTGGATTTTCTTCTTTTAAAATTGAAACCAGAGATTTTAAATCATTATCCAGTTTCATAGTCTCTATTTGAAATCCCAAAACACCGGTCAAATTAATCACCAATTAATATGGATTGAACTAATATTTCCGTTAAATAATTACTTAAATTGTATCTTAGAATATTATTGTGTGATTCCAACTTAATAAATATTTAGTTTTAAGGAATTGGAATAAAAATAGAACTCTATTAAAAAATAAGTCATTTAATTACGAATATTGGATTATACTCCTGATTTCAGGCCATGTAAATGAAAAAATAATATTTTAGATCTATATTTATGATGAGGGGGGGGGGTCATGAAAGACCTTATTAGATAAGATCTTCATGATGAATTTATCAATATGATAAAAACAATTCTAACATCTAACATAATCCCTTATAAACATTGCCTTAATAACAAACATAATAATTCTTAATCAATGATTATTTCATACTTAAAACGGAAAATGGCGTATTTAAATAATAATTTTAAAAAAAGATAAGCATTAATAACAAAATGTCTTAAAATTTGTTCTCAAAAAAATAAATATTTTATTTGTTCATATCTAGTTGCAATAAAAAAGAATCATTAGAATTTAAAGAGTTTCTAACTTTAAATTTTCAACATTTCCTTCAATTAATACTCCTTCTGCTGTGGAATTTAGTTTAACTCCTGAAAGAGTCTCGCAGGCACATAAAATGTCCTGTTCTGGGTGGGTGCCCGGTACAATATTACAGTCCAGCCTTACATTACTTCCCACAGCTACTACCATTTTTAATCTTTTAGAAGTAGGGTGATTATCTGGTAAAACCACAATAGGGGATTCCATTTCCCTTAAAAGATAGGCCATACATTTAATACCTTTTTCTATCTTCGGACCTTCTCCAAAAGCAGATATAACTAGTAAATCTTCTTTTTCAAGAAACATTACTACTTCATCTTCATCGGGGGTGCCAATAAAGACCATTCTTGGATCACCAGATTTAACAATTCCCACGGTTCCGGATTCACCCCTTAAAAATAAAATTTCAGAAGTATCTATTCTGAGCACTCCACGTTGTCTGATTGGCATGAGGGACATACTACTCTTTTACCTATACCTTTAAATTCATTTCCACAATCTAAACACTTGCAACGTTTTGTTTTCAGTTTTTTTAACTTAATATCAGCCATGGGGCCGCCCACAGTACACATATTATCACCATACAAATTTTTAGTTATAATATTATTTATTTGTTTTTATCTTAATTTTTGGCCTTAATAGGGGCCTTTAGCAAAATTAAAATAGAAAATTGTTTATTTTTCTATGTTAGTCATTAATTGATTAAATAATAAAATGTGAAATACTTATTATAAAAAAGACAGATAAATTAAACATCATTTCAGCTTAAATATAAAAAATAATTATTAAAAAATTTGTATTAGTATATATTTCGTTTATAACGACTTAAACCTAAGGTGAGCCCATGAAAAATCTTATTTTTCCATTCACAGCCATTGTTGGTCAAGAAGAGATAAAAAAATCTTTAATCTTAAATGCTATAAATCCTGGAATTGGCGGGGTTTTAATAAAAGGAGATAAGGGTACGGGAAAAACTACTGCAGTTCGTGCCATAGCTGATCTTTTGCCTTTAATTCCTGTGGTTAAGGGATGCCCCTTTAATTGCGATCCCCATGATATGGATTCATCTTGTGAAATCTGCCGCTTGAAAAATCTGGAAATTGAAGAGAAAAAGATGAAAGTAGTTGAATTACCACTGGGTTCTACTGAAGATCGGGTGGTTGGTTCAATTGACATCAATAAAGCTTTAAAAGAGGGTATTAAGGCGCTGGAACCTGGAATCTTAGCTGAAGCTAACCGTAATATATTGTATGTGGATGAAATTAATCTTCTGGATGATCATCTAGTAGATGTGCTTTTGGATGCAGCAGCTTATGGCATAAATAATGTGGAGCGAGAAGGAATATCTATTTCTCATCCTTCAAAATTCATGCTGGTAGGTACCATGAATCCTGCTGAAGGAGAGCTCAGACCCCAATTAGCCGATAGAATTGGCCTACATATAATTGTCACTAGTATTCATAATATTAAGGACCGGGTGACTATAATGAGTCGCCGCGAGCAATTTGAAAAAGATCCTGAAGAGTTTAAAAAACTATTTGCTCACGAACAAAAGGAATTATTGGATAAAATTATCTCTGCACGGAAATTACTTCCTCAAGTTCAAATTCACAATGATTTAATGGAATTAATAGCTAGAATTTCTTTAGAAGCTGGTGTTGATGGCCATAGGGCAGATATAGCTATTTTGAAAACTTCAAAGGCAATAGCAGCTTACAATATGCGAGTTCAAGTCAATGAAGATGACTTAAAAGAGGCCATAACTCTGGTTTTAGGTGAGAGAATACCTGGCAAATCACAGGATCCAGATAAAGTCTGCAAACAAATGGATAAGGCCAAATCGGAAATGGAACGAGAAAAAGAAAAAGAGCGTGAAGAAAAAGAGAAAGAAAAAGAACAAAATCACCATCAAGATAATGCTAATGCAGATGAGGAAGGAGAAAAACAAACTCTTGATGAAAATGACTCTGAATCTGAAAGTGATGAATCAGCAAATCAGAATTCTGATGAGATTGATCAAGATAAAGACCCGGAAAATAAGGAATCTAGTGGTGAAAATCAAAGTGAAAATCAGAATCCTAAGCAATCTGATAATAATTCGTCATTGCCAGAAGAAAATCCAGAAGATACTTCCTCATCTCAAAATTCTTCTGGTGGTGATATCTCCCCTGAGGAAGAGAAGGGCCAGAAATTATTCTCAGAAAATAAAAATGAGGGCCATATTGAATCCATGGATGTGGGGATTGATATAAAAAAATTGCTTAAAGTTAAGGGCAAAAAAAAGGAGAGACTTTATGGTAAACGAGTGGAATCAAAAACAGAGAAGGGAAAATACGTAAGATCTCGTCTTTCATCTCAAAGGCCTAAAGATATAGCTATTGACGCTACTCTTCGCGCGGCGGCCATGAAATCTCATGGTGAAATAACTGTGGAACCTCAAGATTTACGGGAAAAGGTTAGAAAACACGGAGCCCGGGCTTCTATTGCTCTGGTGGTAGACATAAGTGGTTCCATGGTTTCTGAGAAAAAGGCCAATCGAGTGAAGAGTATTTTAAATCAAATAATTAAAGATGCCCAGCGCCATAAAGACAAGCTAAGTGTCATAGGATTTAAGGGCCGAGAAGCAGAAATAATTATTCCTACTACTAAACGAGCCGCTGCTTTTCAAAGCAAAGTTGATGAAATTAGGGTAGGTGGAACCACACCTCTGGCGGCTGGTTTAAAGAAAGGCCTGGAAATATTAATCTCAGAAAAGAAAAATAAAGAATATGTTCCTATGATGGTTGTTTTAACTGATGGAATGCCCAATGTGGGAATTAAACACAGCCCTAGTAGAGATGCTCTGGATTTAGCGGAAAAACTCAATGAAAATCATATTCATATGGTGGTGGTTAACTTTGAGAGAATACTCCACCATGGTCGTAATCTGAATATGGAGCTGGCCATTTATTCTGGCGGTCGTTACTATGATTTAGAGGATTTAGAGAATCCGGGCCATATTATGAATAAGATTTTAGAATATGAGCGAAGTGTTTTTTAACTTTATTTAATTTTATAAAAATCTAAACTAACTATGATTATTCACGAAAATGAATTTAGAATTAGATTAAGAATTATAATACCTTTATTTATTCGTTTAAAGGCTTTAAAATATATTTGATTTGGATTTGAATTAATTATAAGCTCTTTTTAAAAAAATAATCATCTTTTTTTATTTGAAATAATGTATGGTTTAATATAAAATATATTTACTTTAAAATACATATTAAATTTATATTAAGATTGTGTTAATCTTTAAAATTAATATGGGGAGATTCAGCCATGAATGACGATGAACTAAAAAAGGCCGTTGATTACTACCGTGCACTGGTCGAAAAAGAGATTACTATGGAAAAGGTAGTTGATGGTAAATTCATTGGACCACGAAAACTGGTCAAAAAGGATCAAGTTGATTTGAAAGATATGATTGATCCAGTTAGGCCTTTTCTAGGTGAAGAATCAAGTGAAGATCTGGATCAGCGATATGTAACAACATTTCGGGTTGGTAACTTAAAAAAACCAGCATTCATGGCCAAATCTGAGCAGGGGACAGATATAATCGCAGGGATAGACCTTGGAACTAATTTAGTCAAGGAGGGCCTAATTAAAGATATTGAGGGTATTGTTCATTTTTTAGCTAAGTATAAAATCGGTATTCTTGATATATTCCAAGAGGAAGAGATTGAAGGCGGAAAAAAGCTTGATTTAAGGGTTTACGAATGTATTGAGTGTGTTGGTTTACCTAACATTGGTAAACCTGCTTGTTTTTTTGAAACGGGTATGATAATTGGTATGCTAAATGAAATCACTAAAAAACAGGTTAATGCAGAGGAAATAAGGTGCTGGACATGTGGGTATTCATTTTGTCAATTTGATGTGGAAATTAAATAGAAAATATGAAACCAAGTTTTAAATTAATGATTTAAAAATAGAATAGTTTTTTTTACAAAATATGGTTTAACAAATAAATAAGATTTTTAAGTAATTAATAAAAAGATTAGTTTTTATCAATTAACAAATAAAATAATATAAAATTTAAATACCCCTTACACTATAATATAACCTTTACAATTATAGCCGTGAAAATATGAAAGTAACTGTATACCATGCCGAGGAGTGCGATCGTAAGAAATGCACCACCTTTAAAATGGCCAAAAAAGGAAAGTTTAAAATAGTAAATCATCTTAATCAGTTACCTAGAGGTGCAATTGTACTGAATCCTTATTCTAAAAAAGCAGTCTCTCCTGAAGATAAGGGTGCTGTTATTAAACGTGGAGTGGCTGGATTAGACTGCTCCTGGAAGAAGGTTCAAAAATCTGCTGCGATTTTTAAAACTTCTAAGTATCATAGATCGCTGCCATTTCTTGTTGCAGCAAATCCTACTAACTATGGTAAGCCCTGTATTCTTTCAACTGCAGAGGCAATTGCAGCAACCTTTTATATAGTGGGATTGAAAGATATAGCAGAAGATATAATGTCCCATTTTAAGTGGGGACCTCATTTTCTAATACTCAATAAAGAGTTACTAGAAGCATATTCCGAAGCTGAAACCAGCGAGGAAGTTATTAAAGCTCAAAACGAATTTATAGGAGGATAAATATATGGCTAGATTTGAAGAAGCAGAGAACAGAATATTCAATGTTAAAATTTGCCTTAAATGTAACGCTAGAAACCCACCAAGTGCTAAAGTGTGCCGGAAGTGTGGTTACAAAGGTCTAAGATACAAAGCTAAAGAATCAAGGGGTTAATCACACCCTTTAACTTTTTATATTTAAATAATTTTATTTATCACGTTTACGATTTATGAAGTGTATATTAATTTTTTCAAGGTTTTAAAATGAAAGTTGAATCTTATTTTAAAGATATTTTAAAGGAAAGAAAGATACATCTCACCCTTCTGGATCCTGAAGAACAAACTCCTGAAGAAGCATTGGCTATATCTAAAGCTGCTGTTTCTGGAGGGTCTGATGGTATTATGCTGGGAGGTTCTACCACAGACGCTGCTGAACTTGATGCCACGGCTAAAATACTTCAAGAAAATCTTGATGTTCCTATAGTGCTTTTTCCAGGAAATATCAGTGGTGTAAGTTCGTATGCTGATGCTATTTTCTTTATGAGTCTTTTAAATTCTAGCAATCCCTATTGGATTATCGGGGCACAGGCACTGGGAGCTCCCGTAATTAAAAAAATGGGCATTGAAACCATACCTATGGGATATCTGGTAATTGAACCAGGAGGAACTGTGGGATGGGTGGGAGATGCTAAATTAATTCCACGCAAAAAAGCAGATTTGGCAGCGGCCTATGCCATGGCGGCTGAATATTTAGGTATGCGTCTCATTTATTTGGAAGCCGGTTCAGGTGCAGACCAGCATGTAGATCCAAAAATGATCGGTATGGTCAAAAAAACCACTGATACGATGCTTATTGTTGGTGGAGGAATCCGCAGCGGTGATGAGGCCCATGTTGTTGCTTCAGCAGGTGCAGATATTATTGTTACTGGAACTGTGGTTGAAGACAGTGTCAATGTGGAAGAAAAGATCTTTGAGATTGTGGAAGGTATGAGAAGATAGTTTCAAAACTTCTTTTATTTTAATTTTTATTTACTTATTTTATTCAATCAAAAATAGAATAGGATTTTTTTGCTTTATTAATTATATTAAAGTTTAATTTTGAGATTTTTGTAATTTAGATTATAATCCTATATTAAAAATAAAAAAAGAAAAAGTATTATTTTCCAGTTTTGAATCGGAAAGAATATGATTTTATTTTGTTGCCTGAGACATCTTTGACTGCTGCTGAAGGTAAGTATACTCTGTAAGTTGTGTATTTGCTTCTTTTGCTGGTTTTGATGTATAATTTATTCCCTTTAATGGTTTTGCTGATTTTTATTTTCTTACCTTTGCTGTTTTTCACGGTAATTTTGGACCAGTATGTGCTGGCTTTGATGTTTTCGGAGAATTTTATGATTATTGTTTTGGTTCGGGATACTTTAGTGGCCTTATGTTTAGGATAAGTACTCAAAACTTTAGGTGCTATGGTGTCTACTATTTTAATGGTTGAATTTTTGCTTTGATCATCAATTTTTCCAATTATATTACACGTTCCAAGTGTCTTTCCACTATAAAATGTTGCCTGTGCTATTCCATTAACCACCGGGGCCAGTGAGGATATGGTTCCAAGGGTCGAGGTGAATGAAACAATTCCCGGGAAGTTTATTAATGAAGGGTTGACTATTCCACCATTCGAATCATGGGTAAAATCAGCTAATATCTTAATGGTCTGACCAGTATTCACTGAGCTGGGAGTGGCCATATTCATCATTAACCATAGATTGCAGGTGACATTTCCATTTATTACACCCAATCCAGGGCCTCCATTTGAGCCAAACCAGTTGTACTGAGCATCTAATGTCTCAAGGGAGCTGACAATTATACTGTTTCCCACAATTCTATTGTAATTTAGATGGTTGTCTTGCCCCTGGTTGGATATTCTTCCATTTAATATACTGTTTCCATAGGCCTTATTGGAATATGCATTACCAAAATTTATTGCTTCACTAGTCCCTACATTTGATATGGATGATATCATATTTCCCGAGATGGTGCTATTGTGTCCAGTATTATTGTAATTGTTTAATATGATTCCATAAGACCAGCCAGTACCTGAGCTGGTGACATTTACATTGTTTCTGGAAATTTCATAAGAATGTCCCCATACATGTATCCCCCGGGAATCCCCGGAACCTGTACCCATAAGATAAATTTTATTTCCAGAGATTTTATTGGAGTGCCCATCCATATAAATTCCATATGCGTACCCGGTACCGGTATTTGATATATTATTTTCAAGTATTTGAGTATTATTGGATTTATATCCATTTATTCCATCATTACAGTTTATTATATTGTTTTTTAAAATTTTACAATTATTAACTTCGTATAGATATATTCCTGTGGATGTGGTTGCTCCAGTTATGGTAAATCCCTGGATTGTTGTACCGCTTCCTCCAGAACTTATCATAAAAACAACATTACTGGGAGTGGTCGGTCTCACAGTCACATTCCCCTTTGCATATAAACTTATATTACGTACAATATTCACATTTTCCACGTAAGAGTTTCCATTGTTGGGATATACTGTTATATTATCTCCATCTTGAGCTGCTGCCACAGCTTGATTAATACTGGTATAATTGTAAGTTGAATTCGGTCCAACGGTATAATTAGCTGCTGATGCCGTTCCACAAAATATCAATGTCAATAAAAGAAGGGATATTAAAATAAATGATCTATTCCTGATGTTCTCACCTCTTTTTTTAAATTATATAATAATTACTGTTATCAATTTTAGTAATAAAACTATAAATGATTTTTGTATTGAATCAAATGAGTATGGCCTCATTATAACATTTTAGCAAAATTTTATTGATTTTAAAAACAAATTAATTAGAGATAATAGAGAATAATAAATTAAACCGGATAAAATATTATTTCAAATAAACGATTCTTAATAATATTTAGAAAAAAATCAGGTATATGATAAATATACTTTTCAGGTGACCCCATGAAAAACGAAAAAGTGGCCCACATATTAGATAGAATAGCTGACTTCATGGAAATGAATGACGACGTATTTCGCATGAAGGCCTATCGTAAGGCAGCCCACACGGTGGAAACTCTTTCTGATGATATTGTTGTAATGACTGAAGAAAACCGTCTGCAAGAGTTACCTGGTGTGGGAAAGGCCATAGCATCTAAAATTAAAGAAATTGTGGAAACTGGTTCTCTGGAATACTTTGAAAACCTTAAAAAAGAGTACCCGGTGGACTTTGATGCCATGATTGAAGTGGAAGGTCTGGGCCCTAAAACTATAAAACTACTCTATGATGAGCTGGGTGTGGAAAATCTGGATGATCTGGAGCGCCACGCCAAAAGACACCATGTGCGCCGAGTAAAGGGTATGGGGGATAAGAAGGAGAAAAAAATCCTGGAAAATATAGAACTGGCCCGTAAAAACTCAGGAAGAAAACTCCTGGGCCATATCCTGCCACTGGCTGAATCTATAAAACACCAGATTGAAGTTT
The DNA here is from genome assembly GCA_964444115.1 of uncultured Methanobacteriaceae archaeon. Lineage (GTDB taxonomy): Archaea > Methanobacteriota > Methanobacteria > Methanobacteriales > Methanobacteriaceae > UBA349. The sequence goes on along the minus strand of CAYUFT010000004.1, from coordinate 30,258 downwards.
TAAAAGTTGTGGAATCTGTAGAAATTGCCGGTTCCATCAGGCGCTGCAAGGAAAGTGTGGGAGATATTGATTTACTGGTCATATCTGAAAATTCACAAGAAGTAATGGATTATTTCGTATCTTTACCTATTGTTGATGAAATTGTGGTTAAAGGGCCATTAAAATCTACAGTAGTACTTAAAGAAGGATTGGACTGTGATTTAAGAGTATTTGAAAGGGATATTTTTGGTGCGGCCATGATGTACTTCACTGGGTCAAGGGAAATGAATATAGAACTCCGGAAAATAGCCATCTCTCAAAATATGAAACTCAGTGAATGGGGACTTTTTAAAGGAGACGAAATAATTGCTGGTAAAACTGAAGAAGATGTTTTTCAATCACTGGGCCTACAATATATTCCTCCGGAGATGAGGGAGAACCGTGGAGAAATAGAAGCTGCCCGTGGGGGAAAAATACCTGAATTAATTGGATATGATGCTATTAAAGGAGATTTACAGGTTCATACTACTTGGAGTGATGGAAAAAATAATATTAAAGAAATGGTTTATGAGGCCCAAAAACTGGGATATGAATACCTGTCCATTACTGATCATCTAGGAACCCTTAGAACTGCTGAGGGAATGAATGAATCAGATATTCTAAAACAGATTCAAGAAATTGATTCTATTAATGATGAAATGAAAGATTTCATTCTATTAAAAGGCCTGGAAGCTGATATTGACTCTGAGGGGAACTTGAATATTAGTGAAACTATTTTAGATGAGGTTGATGTGGTGGTGGCCAGTGTTCACTCTGATTTAAGGCAAGATTTCTTTGAAATGACGAATAGAATGATCAAAGCTATGGAAAATCCTTATGTGAATATTATTTCCCATCCCACTGGCCGAAAAATTCAAGAACACCGAGAATATGATTTAAATCTGGATAAAATCATGGAAAAGGCCAGTGCTAGAGGAACTATTCTGGAAATTAATTCTCACCCTAACCGCCTGGATTTAAGAGATATTTACATAAAAAAAGCCATAGGTATGGGGTGTAAATTAGTTATTAATTCCGATGCTCACTCTTTAAGTGAAATGAAAAACATGCAACTGGGAATAGCCACTGCTCGGAGAGGATGGGCCAGAAAAGAGGATATAGTAAACACCTTTGATTTAAAGAAACTTACTAAAATTTTAGGTAATTAATGGTGTTTATTTTCATTGCTACTTTTATTATATTAAAAACTATTTTTTCATTATTCTACCTCTTAATGCGGGTAAAGAGGTATGTAAAACAATTAAAATCACTAAAGGAACAAAGAACCAGACATGTAAATTAAAGGACAGGCTTTTATTAAGCAGGCCCAGGGTTATAAATTCTATGCTACGGTGATAATTGATTCCAAGGCCACTAATGATCACTATTATTATTACCGCATAAAGAAGGTAAGCCGTATATTTTTTCAATTTTTTGTAATCTTGTTTGTTTAGTGGGGCCATATAACCATCTTTTATCAAATAATAAAACCTTAAACTCATAATTTAAGCAGAAAAACTTTCATTTAAATTACCAGTATTAGAATAACCTCTACTTTCCCAGTATCCAGTGTAATTAGTGTTATTGGAAATTTCTATTTTAGTAATCCACTTAACCCACTTATAACCCCATTTACTCTCGGCCACTAATTGGAATGGGAATCCTCGCTCAGGGGGAATGGTCACATTATTCATTTTATAGGCCATTAAAATATGGTTTTTATTCAGATAATCCAGTGGAAAAGAAGTGGAATAACCATCTGCTGCATAAAATATAACTGTTTTACCATCAGGTGTTGGTTTGGTTTCATTTATGAGTTCACTAACCAGAATACCATGCCATAATATGGTAACGGACCAGCCCTCCACACAGTTAAGTGTAACTACTTTTTGATAGTTTTTATGGCTAATAACTTCTTTGTAAGTATAATTTTTCGGGTTTTGAACTCTTCCAGTTATTTGTAGAGTATAATTATTAATATTCACCTTTTGAGGGCCTTTAATAGAATTTTCACGAAAATCATTGATAGCAGAGAGCTTTTGGCCCTTGTAGTTTTTAACCTGGACTGAATCCAGGGTGGTGACTTCTGGATTTAAAAAAGCATTTAAGGTGAAGAATGATATTAATCCAATTAATAATAAAATAGAGATTACAGCTGGTTTATACATAAAATCCTCGCAATAATTTTAAATTATTTTGTAAGTTAGGAATAAATTAGTTTTGAATTAAAGTTATGGATAATTATTTATTTCTTAATAAATTTAGATTTTTTGATTTTTAATTTAATTAATAAATCTATTTTAACTAATTCTTAATTTTTTAATGAAAATATCAAATGAATATATTAACTATATTATTTATTAATTATATTATTTTAGAATCTAAACATAAATTAAATAAGAATGTGAACCAATATAATAAATATAGACTTTATTAATTGATTGGGAGTTGATTTCATGGTTACCAGTGAAGAAATTAGAAGAAAATTGGAAGAGAAAAAAAGAGCTAAAATGGAAGGTTCTACCCCTACCAGATCACCACGCCAAGCTCCGACTTCTAAGTCGGCTGGTTCATCACCTAAATCTCCGGGTTCTGGTCTGCCACGACCAAAAGCACCACCAGCTGCACCACCCGTGAGAAAAGTTGAAGTGCCAGAACCTGTAGCAGAACCGATGGTGGATGCTCCTGAAGTAGAAGCAGAAGAGCCTTCTACGGTAGAAGAAGTAGTAAAACACTGTCCTAATTGTGATGTGGATTATTCCAATGACACTAATTTCTGCCCAGATTGTGGATCTAAATTAGAAGATGTGGTAGAAGAAGTAGTGGAAGACATTCCTGAAGAAGAAGTTGTAGAAGAAGTCCCCTCAGAGGAGACCCCAGAAGAACCAGAAATGGAAGTAGTACAGCTAGAAGACATTCCTTTAAATACAGCCACCTTTGCTGATGATATTGTGGTAGTAACCTCTAATTATGTACCTGGATTTAAGGCCGTAGAAACCTTAGGGTTTGTATATGGTCTAACTGTAAGAAGTCGAGGTGTCGGTGGCCAAATAGGAGCTGGAATTAGATCCATGTTTGGTGGGGAAATAAAAGAATACGTTCAAATGATGGAACAAAGCCGTAATCAGGCCCTGGAGCGTATGATTGAACATGCCCGTAGTATGGGAGCCAATGCAATTATCAGCAGTCGATTTGATTCAGATCAGATTTCTGATATAATGCAAGAGATTTTGGCCTATGGTACGGCGGTTATTATTGAGGAAGAAGATTCCTAATAATTATTTTTCATTTTTTATCTAATATTTTTTAATTCTTATTTTTTTTAATTATTTTTCAATGGTTTTTTTCAAATTTTTTTATAATAAAATATTTTTTAGTATATTATATCTTAGTAAGTTAGTAACTTAATAAGTTTATAACTGGTTAACTACATAATTGAATAAGTAAATAACTTTATAACTGATTAACTACATAACTGAATAAGTTAATAACTACCTAAGTGTACAACTTATTAAAAAGGAGAAATCATATGGCTGAAATAATTGCAGTTTTAAATCAAAAAGGAGGAAGTGGAAAAACCACTACCGCCGTTAACTTAGCTACTGCCCTATCAAAAAAGGGTAAAAAAATAGCATTAGTAGATTTTGACCCTCAAGGTAATGCAACAACTTATCTAGGATTGATGAAGCGAGAAATGAAAAATACCATGAGAGATGTGATTCATGAAAAAATTGACATCACCGAGGCAATCCGCAACACAACTTATGATAATCTGGATTTAATCCCCTCCAACATAAAACTTTCTGGAATTGAAGGTTATCTTAATGCTCAAACTTCACCTATTTCTGTATTAAACAGTAAGCTGAAAAAAATTAAAGATAACTATGATTATGTCTTTATTGATGCACCTCCTACTCTAAATATTATAGCTACCAATGTGCTCACTGCAGCAAATAGTGTTATTATTCCTATCCAAGCAGATCCCTTTGCATTAGAGGGAATGGTGGATTTATTGGAAGTCATTGATATTATAGAAGATGAACTTAATAGCCCCACAGAAATTAAAGGAGTACTCATTACTAAATTTAGAGCTAATACTAAACTTGGCAGGGAAGTTAAAGCAGAAGTGGAGAAATATTTCCCAAATGAACTATATGCGACGGCCATTCCAGATAATATTAAAGTTTCTGAAGCGCCAGGATACAATAAACCGGTGATTGTTTATGATCCGGATTGTGCTGGTAGTAAAGCTTATATTAAATTAGCCGATGAATTTTTAGAGAGGGAGAAAAATGAGTAATAAAGGAGGCTTTGGTGCAGATATGGGATCTATGCTAGAGCGTAGAGAGAAAAAACAATCGTCTAAATCAAAAAGCACATCTGATGAAGTTAATGCCTTATTAATTGAAGAAATACGTGATAACATTAAAGGCCAGCCCCGAATTTCATTCTGGGATTTAGACTCTAAAATTACTTTAAATTATCTTAAGGAAACCACACCTAAATTTAGTATAAGTAAAGAAATATCTAATGTGTTACATGACTATCTTGAAAAAGAGTATCCTCAAATTTGGGCCGAAGTAAAAGAACTAAAAAAAAGTAAATAACTCTCGCAGTTATTCACTTAATAATATTATTTTTCAAACTATTTTTTAACAATATATAAATTTTTATTTTTATTTTTATTTTTATTTAGTGATTAAATACATAACTTATTCACTTATTCGGTTAGTAAGTTGCGTACTTATTAAATACATAACTTATTCACTTATTCGGTTAGTAAGTTGCGTACTTATTAAATACATAACTGATTTAGTTATTAAGTTGGTAAGTTGCGTACTTATTAAATACATAACTTATTCAGTTATTAAGTTGGTAAGTTGCGTACTTATTCAGTTATTAATTGCCCCCACAATATTATTTTCAAGTTTTTCATTAAATTGTACATGAAAACTATTTATATGTAATCTATCTTATTATATACATTAAAATGTTTATAATTACCATTAGGTGCCATCATGCTGGAAACATTACTGGAACTAGCTCTGGGAAAAAGGGCAGAAATACTGAACAAACTGGATGAATTCTATGCTACTGGTCCAGATACCAGTAAATCATGGGTTGATTATTCATTCAGTGAAACTAAAAAAGACATTACTCTCTCGGCAGGAGATGGAAGTATTAATAAAAAAAAGTTTCTAAGCTTTGTTTTTTATGCCATCAGTGCTGAGACTCTAATTTACAAGGATAAACTGGAAAAAATCGAAAATTCCACCGTGGATATCATGCCCCATCACGGATTTGTGGAAGATCGTCTAAGAAATTACATGAGTTTATATGAGTTAAAAAATGCTTTAAAATCATTTGAAGAATATGATCTGGACTATTATTTATTTGACGGCTCTATAATGGGAAATCTAATAAGGCCTCTTCCAATGGATCGTGAACTCTCCACAAAAATTAAAGAGGATATAAAATCCCACTATCTATCTTTTCTGGATGCAGAACTCCATCTAAAACAGGTTGAAGTATCAGCCTCTAAATTTGAGGACCATATTATCGAAAAATTTGGCAATAAAACCGAGGCTATGATATACTTAGAGACCCTAGAAAATCTACTCATCATAAGTAGATTACTTAAACACGGTAGAAAAATTGTGGGCATATCCAAAACTTCCACCAGTAATGATTACTTTGGCCTGGATATTCCGGACATGGCATTATTTGATAGGAATCATGGAAAGCAAGGCTTCTCTAAACCCCGAACTCAAAAAGTTTCTAAAACAGTGAAACATGATTTCCCGGTGGAAAATAAGTTCTTCCGGAGTCTCACATTTACCACATTTTACGCCCGTTTGGAGGATAATAAAAACCTCCTTAAATTCGAGCTACCATATGAAGCTGATGAAGAGGAGATAATTGAATTACTTAATATTATAAAATCAAATTGTACGGAAGGTTATCCTTATCTACTAAAAAAGGCCCATAATGATGTGGTTATAAAGAAAATTGACATGAGTCGACTTTTAAGGATGATGGGATTTATTGAAAAAGATGGGAGGGAAATGTTATGAGTGAAATCATTGGCCGATGCATTGGAGAAACTTCTCTAGTTGAAGTTAGTTTTATATCCAAGGAAATGCCCCAGGTAGGAGAATACGTCTCCTTAAAATACGATGAAAAAAATGTTTTAGGAATGATAGAATCACTGGTAAGAGGCAGTGTATCTATTAACGACGAAATATTTGATCCTAAAACTATTGAAAAGATAAAAAAAATTGAAGGGGACGACCACTACATCCGGGGATCAGTTCGCATATTAGGGGATATTTCAGACAACCTTAAAATTCCCCGCACTCCTGCCCCTCCTGGAACAGAAATAATTCCCGCCTCCCAGGATGATTTACAAAAAATATTCCAAAAAGAGAACAGCCTTTCTCTGGGAACCTTAATTAGTCAGGAAAATGTGGAAGTCAAGGTTGATTTGGAGAAGATGTTCTCGCGGCATATGGCTATACTGGCCATGACGGGGGCTGGGAAATCCAATACGGTGGCCATAGTAGTAGATGGAATGCTCCAATACAATGGGTGCGTAGTAATATTTGATATGCACTCAGAATATAATATTAATTTTAATAATGGTGAATCTAAAGTTATCAATCCTGAAATTAACCCACTTTACATGTCATTTTCTGAAATTAAACGTTTGGCACGCATCAGTGAAAGTGCCTATATTCAGGAGCGTTACTTCTTTGAGGCCTATAAAATAGCCATGGCTGAGATGAGAAATGGTGACACCCAGAACAAGGGGTTTATAAGAAATATGAAGGAAGTTCTGGAAGCATGGGATAGTGGGAAAAGGGAATTCCGGGGAAAAAATGTTGAGGGAGAAAAACAGATTATTGATGTTATAAATAAAATAGGTGATCTGGAGCGGAGATACAATTCCATTATCAGTACCAGTGCTGGAAACATTTTAAGTAAATTAGAACTGGGCAAGGCCAATATAATTGATTTGGGGTCAGTGGATGAATCTGCTGCTGAAGTTATTGTTAGCCATATTTTAAGAAATGCTCTTCAAAACAATAAAAAATGGTTAAAAATGGGCAATGATGGGGGAGATCTACCACTGGCCCACCCAGTTTTCTTTGTTCTGGAGGAAGCACATATCCTGGCCCCTAATAATCGTTCCACTAAATCAAAATTGTGGATTAGTAGAATAGCTCGTGAAGGACGTAAATTTGGATTGGGATTGTGTCTGGTCTCTCAAAGCCCTAAATCAATTGACCCGGATTCACTATCCCAGGCCAATAACATGATAATTTTAAGATTGGTGGAACCTAAAGACCAGAGACACGTTCAATCTGCCAGTGAAAGTTTAAGCGAGGATCTGGTAAAACAACTACCCTCCTTGAATGTTGGTGAAGCAGTGGTTTTAGGGTTAATGACTAAGATTCCGGCCCTGGTTAAAATCCATGAACACAAAAACAAGGAATTTGGCCAGGATTTGGCAGTAATTGACATGTGGAAAAAAACCACTGAAGATACTAAAAAGAAATATGAAGATGAAAAAGAGGATCTTATGAATCTGGGAGGGGATTATTAGATGAAATTTGCACACTTAGCAGATACTCATCTGGGTTACAGGCAATATGGACTTTTTGAGCGCGAAATGGATTTTTACAACGTTTTTAACCATATCATTGATAAATTAATTGAAGAAAGACCAGATTTTGTTATCCACTCTGGTGATCTTTTTGAATTTTCCCGACCACCTACCAACGCTCTTTTAAATGTTCAAAAAGGAATATTGGCCCTGAAAGATGCAGGAATTCCCGTTTATGCCATTGCCGGTAATCATGATATTATAATGCGTAAAAATGCCCTTCCACCCCATGTTCTCTTTAAAGAAATGGGTTTAAAGATTATTAGTCTTAATAAACCATTTTTCGTGGAGGGTGATGTCTTTATCGGCGGAACGCCCTATGTTTCCAAACACCAGGCCACCTATCTCACGGAAAGTCTTAAAAACTTAGAACTAATGTCAAAAGATTATAATAAAAGGATATTGGTTTTGCATCAGGGCATTGACAAGTATTTGCCATTTGAATATGAGTTAGAACTGGCTAATATTCCAGAATCATTTAATTACTATGCTATGGGCCATATCCATGCTAGAATCACTGATGATTTTGGTCAGGGTAAACTGGCTTATCCGGGCTCTACTGAAATATGGAAAATTGATGAGCTGGGAAATTATCAGAAAAATGGTAAAGGATTTTATATGGTGGATATGGGTGGGGATATTCCGGAAATAGAATCCATAAATATGGAAATGTCTCGAGAGTTTCTGAGAGAGAATATTGATTTCCCGGAACTTGATGGCGAGATAGAAAAAATAAAAAATCATATTTCGACCCTTTCCAATAAGCCCTTACTGAGTTTAACTGTGGAAGGTGGCAACTTTAACCGATCTGATGTTTACGACAAACTCAATCAAGTATTCTCAGATATATGTCTCAGTTTAAGACCAAATTTCAAATCACAATCATTAATTGACGCTGAAGAGATTTTAAAAGATGGTAGTGCACTTAATCCCCATAAACTAATCAGTGAACGATTAAAAGACTTTGAAAATCAAAAAATAACAGACTTGGCTTTAAATCTTTTAAATGAAATGTCTAATGGAAATACGGAAAACGCAGAAGAGATAAGCAAAAAATTCTATGAGGAGTTCTATGATAATTAATTCCCTGGCACTGGAAAACTTCAAATCCTATTCCAAAATGAACCTGGATTTCAACCGTGGAATATCGATTATAATGGGTCAAAATGGAGCAGGTAAATCAACCATACTGGAAGCGGTTAGTTTTGCTCTCTTTAAACAGTACTCTGGTCGCAGTCTTCAGCATTTAGTTAGATCTGAGCAGACCAAAATGAAGGTGCAGCTGGACTTTGTAGTAAATGGTCGAACTTACCGGGTACTGCGTGAGCGTGGAAAAAGCACTTCTAAAGCAGAATTAAGAATAAAAGAAGGCGAGGCCTTCCATAGTTTAGCTACTGGTGATAAGCAAGTCAGCTATGAGATACAGAATTTGCTGGAGATGGATGGAGACTTATTTTTAAATGCGGTTTATGTGAGGCAGGGAGAAATAGCAGATCTCATTGACAAAACCCAATCTGAAAAGAAACAACTAATTGGGAAATTATTAGGAATAGATTCCCTGGAGAAGGCCTGGAAGAATATGCTTCCCCTTATAAAAGATTATGAAAGCCAGAAAGAACGATGTAAAGGCCGAATTGAAGGTATGGGTGAGCTGAAAAAGGACTTAGAAAAAGAAACAGAGAAAAAAACTCTTCTGGATGATAAGATTAAAAATACACAATCTAAAAAAGAGCAAATACTCACGGAAATGGAAGCCATTAAAAGAGATAAAGATGAGATGGACACCCGCAAAATCCGATTCAAAGAAATGGATTCTCTGATTAAATTTAAAAGAGAATCTCTGGTGAAGGCCCACCAAAGTGAAAAAGAGCTTTTAGAGGAACTGAAAAGTATTGGGGAAAAAGAAGAGAGAATAAAAGAAATTGAACCGGAACTTCCAAGAATAAAAGATTTAGAATCTCTTAAGACATCAATATCTCTTTTAGATACTTTAAATAGCAAAAGAAAAGAAATTGAATCTCGTATAACGGATATTAATAAATTTCAAAGTATATTATCTGAAAATGAGCCATTTTTTGAAGAATACAATGATATTCAGAAGAAAATCAATGAAATTAACCTTCAAATGGAACCTTTCTCGGGTATAAAAGGATCCATGGCTCAACTGAAAATAAACCAGAATCAGATGCAAGGTCAATCATCTAAAATCAAAAATGAGATTGGCAAAAGATTCAGTACTGCTAATGATATACTGGGCACAGATTTTACAGAGTGGGAATTACTTAATAATCACTTAAATAAGGTCAAATCTGCAGCTGAAATTAAATTGGAATCATTAAATCTGCAGATTAATGAGAAAACCAGTGAAATTTCCAGCCTGCAAAGTCTTAATAAAAGTATGGAAAAACCATTAAATGAGTTAAAAACTGTGGAAGGCCAGTGTCCCGTATGTAAATCAGAAATTGATGAAAATAAAAAGAACGAGCTTCTGGAAAACTATCTTGAAGAAATAGGGACCAACACAGAATCCATAAATAATATTCAATCTCTTTTAAAAGACCTCAATGCAGAAAGAACGGATCTAAATAATAAATATGCTCAGATTAGTTCCATAAAAATTGATATTTTGAAAGAAAGGGTGGAATCTCTGGCTAATACTTTCCATGAACTTGAAGAAATTGAATCTCAAATGGAAGATTTGCAGGGAAAAGTTTCATATCTTGATGAATTGGAAGCTAATCTCAACTCTAAAAAAGGCCGTCTTAAAGAAATTCAGGCCAATTATGAGCAGTACATTAAGGTTCAGGGGTCACTGGAATCTGCTGGAAACATGGAAGAGATGAATAAAGAAATGAAAGAGCTTTCAAATCAAATATCGATTAAATATGAGGAAATAAGTATTCTTACTAATAAATCCGGTCTTTTATCAGCGGATAATCAATTAATTGATTCGGAAATAATTCGCTTAAATAATCTCAACAATGAATACCAGCAGATAAAAGGAATAATCTCTAAAAAGGAATCTGTGGCTGAAAAACTTCGTGGTGAAAGTGATGAAGTTCTTAAAATTACTGAGGAACAGGAAAAGGCCCAGCAAGAACTGAATAACATCGCTTATGATACAGAGATTCATGAGACCTTAATTAATTCATTCAATAGTAAAAATATTGAGTTTCAAGATACTAATGGTCAGGAAAAAGAATACAGTGGTGAACTTAAAGGGGTTCTGGAGAATATTTCCCGGATTGAGGGTGAATTGGGATTATATGGAAAATACCAGGCGGAACTTTCATCTTTAGATGACTTCTTAAAACTACTTAACTTATTCCGGGATTTATATGGCAAGGATGGTATTCAAAAGGAATTGAGGAATATGTCAAGGCCTTTAATTGAACAAAATACTCGCGAATTCTTTGAAAAATTCAATTTTGAATATTCAGACATAACTCTTGACGAGGATTACAACATAGATGTGTACGGGCCAGTGGGTAAGACCACTCTGGACATGATAAGTGGTGGAGAACGAATAGCCGTTGCCTTAGCATTAAGGTTAGGGATTACCAAGGCACTTTCCGGTGGCACTCTTGAGCTTATAATGTTGGATGAACCTACCATACATTTAGATACTTACCGCCGATCAGAACTAATTGATATTTTAAAGAGAATGTCCATTATTCCACAGATGATAATTGTAACTCATGACGTGGATCTGGAAGAGGCCGCGGAAAACATCATTAAAGTGGAGAAGGTAGAGGGAATTTCCAGGGTAATGGTGGAATAGTAAATAAGTCCATTAGGGGGTGTGATATGAGTTGGAATTTACTCAACTTCAATTCCCCTAATAATTTTTTATTTTTATAAATATTTTTTTTAAAAAAATCAATAAAAACACCATAAATTAAAAAATACCTCTTAATAAGCCTTAATTAAAAATAAGTAATTTAAGATTATATAAGATGTTTTTAATTGATATTTAAATCTATTTTTGATGATTAATGCCTTAAACTTCCTTCTTTGTAAAGGCCATACTTTAACTATTTTAGAATAAGCTTTAATTAAGGTTATTATAGTAAATTATATCTCATTTAATGTTCTACTCTTCAAAATAGGCAACCATATCTCTTATCCACATTGGGCTATATCAATCTCTTTTAAGAGGGTTTTAAATCCTATAAAAGCCTCTAAAACAGCCTTATTTTTATTTTCTGACCAAAGCCTTTATAAGCGATGCTGACTAAAGTTCATTTTTCCAAGATGGGTCTTATGAGTTCAAGACACTTGGAAATGGAGGCGATAAAATTACGCGAAACAAAGTTTTTGCCGTGCTTTTTGCACTAAGTATAGTTGCAGGAATATTACCTGCATCATTTGCAGACAATAATCAAGAAAAGACTAAATTTAAATTAAATGAATCTAATACTCACGTTAAAGTTGACAAGGCCGTAGAAGTAAATGGGGCCTATAAATATAAGAAGTACAAAAAGTACAAAAAGTACTCTTATAAGAAATCATCCCGTGGATATCGTTACAGTAAAATTGGAGACTGCTGGGCCATGAGTAAATACCTTTACAAGAAATTAACTAAAAAAGGTACTAAAGCTCGAATTATACAGTACAAAACTAGTATGTCATCCCGGCACCGGTCCATTCAATTATATAAAAAAGGGAAATGGGTAGATTATAATTACAAGGCCCATGGTATTAATAAAATATATAGTGCCACTTCCAGTAAACCCTGTATGAAAGTAATTGCCACTTCAAAAGTATGAATACCTACTTTTAAAGAGAAAGTAAATTTATTCTTTCTCTATTTTCTATTTATTTTATAAATGTGTTTTATTTATAGAATTAAAACTTGATTCTTTATTTTATTTTTAATTAAATTTTTAACAAGGTTCTATTATTCCAAATTGATGGAAACTAAAATATTTATTATAAGAATTAAATGGTTAATTAGATTTTTTTAGGTTATCCACTTTGAGTTTTTTTTAGTGATTTATTTTTAGGTTATTCCTCTGGTGAGGTTTTTTAAATTCTCTGCTTTGATTTTTCATCATTTTAAGACAATATATTTTTAAATAAGTCCCTATGGGCATTATGGTAATTATATAGTAATATATATTAACTTACCACATCAAAAATAAGCTATAAGTTTAATTTGGGACGAATGCATTTTTAATAATTTGAATTATTAAATTACCGTTCTAAACTTTAAGAGTTTGCTTAATTAGAGTGAAAAGTATAATTTCAATGATAATTATGATAAGGGGATATCATGGCCGATAACGATCAGTATAAGTGGGGAGTAGTATTAGTTGCCTGTTTGGCAATTTTTATCATAGTTTTAGACACATCTGCAATGAATGTGGCGATAACAACATTGGTAGTAGAATTAAATACAACTTTATCTGAAATCCAGGGTATTATAGCATTATATGCTTTAATTATTGCTTCTTTCATGTTACTGGGGAGCAAACTCCAGGATATCATGGGAAGAAAAAAGACATTTTTGATAGGATTAGGTATTTATGTTATTGGAACAATTATAGCCACTTTAAGTACTTCTGCAACCATGCTTCTGATAGGATGGGCGATTTTCGAAGGTATTGGTGCCGCTTTGATTTTCCCGGCCACTACTACCATTGTGGGATCCAGCTACGAAGGCAAAGACAAAATAACAGCTTTTAGTATTTGGGGCGGAGTAGCTGCCATGGGGGCAGCTATCGGCCCTATTATCGGTGGAATATTTACCACATATTTAACCTGGAGATTAGTATTTGGATCAGAAATCCTAATTGTAGTTATAATTTTCTTGCTCAGACATTACCTATCTGAATCAACACCCACCCTCCAATGGAAAGATTTGGACATTTTAGGAGCAGCACTTTCCATAATATCTTTAGTATTGATTGTTACGGGTATATTATTCCTCAGCGACCCCCTGAACTGGGAAAATGTCGCTGTGTTATTAATTTCAGGCTTAATTCTCTTTGCAGTCTTTTTATTATGGCAGAGAAGGAGAATTAATAAAAATTCACAACCACTAATTGATATATCCCTTTTAAAGAATCGTCTATTTGGTTTAGGTACTATTAACTCAGTTATACAGCAAATACCACTAGCAGGATTTCTTTTTATTATACCGGTATTCCTCCAGCAAGTCATTAAACTAAATGCTTTCAACACCGGTTTTGCTCTTTTACCAGCATCAATTACTATTCTAGTAGTGGCCATAGTAGGTGCCCGACTATCAACTATTATGGACTCTAAATACGTAGTTATGATTGGTTTTCTTGTCTCAGCAGCAGGAATGATTATACTGGCCCCGGTATTTAATGTAAATACTCAAATATCAGATATCATTCCGGGATCAATAGTCTTTGGTGTGGGAATAGGCCTTCTAATGTCACAGTTAACTAATATTGCCATGTCTGCTGCCAGAGATGACCAAGAAACTGATGCTTCTGGCTTATTCAACTCCTTTAAGAATTTAGGTTATTCTATTGGGACCGCATTAATAGGTGTTTTCCTTATTGTGGGAATGTTTTGGGGAATTAGTGCCGGCATAGCATCTACGGGACAAGCTGGAAACCTGACCAATGAGGAAATACAAAACAATGTCATCTTTAGCTACTTTGAAAAGATGCAAACCGGTGCACCTCCTGAGGTATCTCCACAATTACAACCATATACTACGGAGATTATTAATTCCTCCATTAGTTCTGCAATGAAACAGTCGTTCTATGCTATGGCATTAATCATGATCTTAGGATTTATAACCAGTATTTTCATTCCAAAGAGAAAAGAACCTAATTCTTAGTTTGGATAAAT
>CAYUFT010000004.1:0-15643 GCA_964444115.1 uncultured Methanobacteriaceae archaeon | reverse complement strand
TAACCAGTATTTTCATTCCAAAGAGAAAAGAACCTAATTCTTAGTTTGGATAAATATATTTTATCTACTAGGGGCCATAATAATTTAGTATAATTATGAAATAGATAAATCCAATTGAATATAAACTTCAAATTTAGTATAATTATGAAATAGATAAATCCAATTGAATATAAACTTCAAATAATTGTTAAAAAATAATATTAAAATAATTATAATGATAATTAATAAATTTCAGGGGAGAATTAGATGCTAATTATAACTACACCAAACATTGAAGGGAAAGAAATAACTGAATATCATGGATTAGTAACTGGGGACTCTCTTTTGGGAGCAAACCTCTATAAAGATATGTTTTCAGGAGTCAGAGATGTGGTAGGTGGAAGAACCTCTAAATATGAGGAAGAGCTTTCCAATGCCAGACACCTGGCTCTAAATATAGTGCAAGAAAAAGCAGAGAAAATGGGTGCCAATGCTGTGGTGGGAATTCGGGTGACTTACCATAACCTGGGTGGAACCATGGGAAATACTATAATGGTAACTATATCTGGAACTGCAGTTTCATTTAAGGAATAATTTATCCTATTAACTTAATTCTTGAGGTGAATCTTTTTGCTTGCTTCTGAGAGAAATTTTTTCGTAGAAAAACGTTGGGCATTAGTGGCCATAGGCCTGGGAGTTGCCGTAGGTTTTCTTTCCGCCCTAATATGTGTTAGATGGCATTTAATTATTTTTGGATTTAATATAATGTATATTATTTCTCCCTTAATGGCCGGATTTGTGGAGACCATTATAGCCCGTAAAAAATACGGTAAAAGTACTGGAGCTATCAGTGCTCTTTTAACATTCCTTTTAATCAATATTTATGGCTGGTTTGTTTATCCTCGTATAGCAAAAGAACCAGTCACACTAAGTTTAATTACTGTACTTGCCATATTACTTACTATACAAGCAGCATTCCCCATATTAGTGAATCATATTCTTTTCGTAGTTGTTCTGGGTACCATCAGAAAGGTTATTGAATTTTTAGTCTTTGTTCCTTCAAAAATCACGAGAAAACCTCCTGAAGTTAAGGTATTGGATGATATTAATGAACCCTCTTCTGATGAGATTTTTCTGGATGAACTAAACATACCTTTATTGTCGGTTGCCCCGGCCGATGGGGGAAAAATAAAAAAATATATGGGTCTAGTTGGTGGAGAAGCTGTAGCTAAAGAAAAAGGACCTGAAGATGTGGTTTCCAAGATTACCAAGGTAATTGAACCTATGCAACTTGAGGATATTGATTTAAGTGAGGCTAGAAAATTGGCCATATCCCGAATGCTTGAAGAAGCTGAATCACTAGGTGCCAATACAGTTGTTGAAGTTTTAATTGACTATGTTTCCATGGGTGGTATACAAGGCACTGCATTCATTGTAACTGCCACTGGAACAGCGGTTTTATGTGATAAATAAGTAATTAATTGCTAAGTCATTCAAAAATTTATTAATATATTATTTTTAAATTTTTTTTTCAAAAATAGAATATAAAGAAAATTAGTATTTATTTTTATTCCTACTTCTAAATATTAAAAAGGCCACAATGGCCAAAATTATTAAAATTATTACTATAAAAGCTATTATTCCAAAGATTCCTATAAATCCTAATTTTCCCAAGAAGCCCAGTTTTCCTAAACCTCCTAATTTCAATCCTCCAATTTTTAGTGCTGTAATAAACATCTAATCACCTCTTTTTATAGAATATAACTTTTGATAATTAAATTTTATATTCTTATCAACTTATTATCTAAAACTATGGGTTCTTATTTAAAATTCACAATACTCGTCAACTTCATCATTCAAAAGGCCCTTAATGGATGCCGCAATACATGATGCACTCCAACCAATAACTCCCTTACTGAGCTCTTCTAATTCTGGAGGAACATTTTCCATACCATAGGGTCGGATAAGGAGCACTGGTTTTTCCATCGTATGGGCCAAATTCAATACGGTCATTATTAGATTTTTATAGGTGGGATACAGTCCGGAGAGGACAATTACCAGGTCAGCATTATTAATCTGGCCTTTAAGTGCTTTTTTTAACTCATCAATATCTGCACATCCAGAAAGACTATTATCTGAATGATTTTCATAGCTAAAATCATGGGCATCTTCCAACCGTCCATTAAATCGCTGGTATTCATCATCAGTTTCTTTAACTTGAGTAATGAACAGATGATAAGTTCTTTGATCCATTTCTTCTTCAAACATAATGATTTCTCGCACTATTTCATTCTTTTAGTCAAATAAATATTCTGCTAGGAAAATAATAAATAATTAAATTATTGATTGTGTGTTGGATTTATTTTTTTTGCGATTATTGCACCAATTGTTGTTATTATTATTGTCATTAAAGAAACTGTAACTATGTTTACTATACTTGTTTGAGGTACTGTAAAAATAACAGAAATTATAATGCCTATTCCTACGTAAAATCCATATATAATCTTTTTATCTTTAGTAAAATAAGTGGCAATAAACCCTCCAATTATTAATGAAATATTAGCCATAAGTGTTGTACCTATTGTATGCTGAGGAAAAATCATAAATGCAATATTCCATATTAAAAACCATGCTATTATCCCTAGGATTATAGCGATAATGGGGTTGAACTTCAGTCTATTATTACTAGAATCTGATCTGTAATTATCGTCATGATTTTGAACAATTTTTAGTTCTCCGCCACAATCACATCTATCTACAAAATCTTCAGGATTTTCTCCTTTCTTAAGCTCGTAATAGCCTCCACATTCTTCACAAACAATAGATTTTATACAACCACCACTTTTTACTAATTATTAATCAAAATAAATATTTTCTAAGGTATAATATAAAAATCCAATTATTAATAATTTTATATAAAATTCAAAATATTGTCAAGTGTCAAATAGAAAACAGTACTATTTAATCTATGAAGATACTATTTTATGAAGCTGGAAATCATTAATTAGTTATCTTTTTTAAATTCTTACCCTAATTTATATAATTATTAAGAGATATAGGGTATTTAGTGATTATAATGGATAAAAAAATTATTTTGGGTGCAATTATTGTAATTTTATTGTTAGGAGTTTCTTTTGCTGTTTATTCGTTTTCAAATAACGATAATAATCAAAATACTACTAATAAAACTAACATTGCTAAAATAAATAACACTACTAAAGTTAATAATACAACAAATAATGAAGTAAAAACTAATGCAACAAAATCAACTAAAAAATATTATTGTCCACAATGCGATGCTTATCATCCCAAACCTATAAAACAATATCACAGGTATGGTAATTGCCCAATATGTGGAAAATACGTAGACACTCAAACAACCAGCCATACACACGATTCTAGTCCTGGTTATGAAGAAGAACCAAGAGAAGACACTTAATATTCTATTATTTTTTTTATTTAAGGGCCTTATCAATGGGGGAAGCTTAAACTAGGAAGTTAAATTTAATGGTTTTCAAGTTTAAAATTAATATTCTAATAATTTCATTAGGATCTTCTCTAAAATGAGTAATAAAAAGATACTTTGATGTATATTCTCTAGCTTTTAGCTTCATTCAACAACACTCTTAAAAAAATAATATATTATTGATATTTTTTCTAAACTTTCATAGATTCATTGAACGAAATATTAGCAAGAAAATAAAAATATGTTAAAAATAATTATTCTGCAGTTTCTTCTTTTTCTTCTAATTTTTCCAGTTTAGGGGCTATAGCACCAAAGTCATTTTCATATTCTTTAACCTTTACTACTAACCAATTTGCTAATTCTTTAGCCGCTAAGGGAGACAATATCAATTCAGCTTGAAGTTCTCGGACCATATTTAATGTCTTTGGTAATATTATAGTATCTTTTTCTAAAGGTTCTTCAGAACAAAGCATTATTCTAAAATCTTGAGGAGTATATCCTCCAAATGCACCAGTAGCATAAACCCTTGGAGCTTCTGAAGGTATGATAATTGGAATTTCATCAGCTTGCATTGTTTGAGGATCTTCATTTTTTTCATTTGTCATCTTTAGCCCACCTTAAACGGTTATGCTTTTGTTATTAGAAAATGAAAAGAAATTATTAGGAGATGAATTAATTGATTTTATATAACTGGATTCACTTATTGCAATCTTAACATCTTCTTTTTCAATCTCTTCAATTGATAAATTAATTCTTCTTAGATATTCTTCATCACTTAAAATTGAGATAGCAAACGCTCTTTGATCTTCAGTATTTAACCCATACTTAGTTGTTCTACCTGGTTCGGATATTACTATTCCTAACTTTTCTAATTGGTAGATGTGTGTATAGACAGTTTTTTCAGAAACATCTGTCATTCTTGCAATTTCTGATACTGACAAGAATTGACTCCATCGTTCAGATAATTCTTCAATTATCCTAACTCTGCTTGTATCACCAAATATATCTTTCAGGATATAGGAACTCATTTTTTCACCTATCATATCCTTAGTTTATGAACTTATATAATTTTTCCTAAATTTCACTGACTGTAAAAATTTACAAAAAATATTTATTAATAATAAGGATAAAATGCATATTAATGTCTAGTGTTGATGAAGTAATTGCAGTAATTGATGATATGAGCGAGGATGAAAAAAAGATAATGCTCATTATTGGGCGGATTGGCGGATCTCCTAATAAAAATTTTACTAGACAAACAGTTCATAAAAAAGCAACAGACGACGAACAACATCTTGTTAATCCAACAATTGAGATTTTTCTTTCTAAAGAATTAATAGGTTATTATAGGCGACCAGACAATTTTGCTGCCACTAAACTTGGATTTCTTGTTGCTCAAAAATTAAAAGAAGAATATAGGGAAAGAAAATATGGTGGTTTGAGAATACTCCCCCGATAATCCTGTAACTCTTCAGAATTCAAAAATTATTTAAAAAATAAAAGAATTAAATAGACCGCTTTGAGTCAATTAATCCCTTTAATTTATTCTTATCCACTTTTCGAGTAAATAATGGAGAATCATCTTCATTATAAACAGAAATATTCTCTTCAAAGGTCTTAACACCCTCTTTAACATAAAAAATTCCCAGTGGAAACTTTCCCTCTTCATGATACGGGCCTTCAACAGCTCTTTTAAAGGCCTCCACTTTATCATCAGCAACATAAGAGTCTTCTAAATAATAAGAATTCTCTTTAAACCACTGGAAGGTATTTACTTTGTTAAAGGTCACACAGGGCTGGAATATGTCCACCAGCGCATATCCCTGGTGATTAATGGCCTTCTTAATAATCTCTTTAGTTTGTTCAATATCACCCGCAAAGGCCCTGCCCACAAAGGTGGCTCCTAAGGATATGGCCACGGATATGGGATTGAATGGTTCCTCAAAAACACCATCTACCTGGAAGGATGTTTTATAGTGGGCTTGGCTGGTGGGCGAGGCCTGTCCTTTGGTAAGGCCGTAAACCATGTTGTTGTGGACGATATTGGTAATATTGGGATTACGTCTTATGGTGTGCATGAAGTGATTTCCACCTTCACCATAGGTACATCCGTCTCCACTCACCGCAATAACCGTCATTTTATTATTGGAAGCTTTAATTCCTGTAGCTGGGGAAAGTGATCTGCCGTGCAAACCATTGAATACATTAGCTTTGATATAGTGGGGTAATTTACCGGCCTGCCCAATACCTGAGACCATGATCAGTTCTTCTGGTGGAATATCCAGCTCACCAAGAGCCATTTTTAATGATTTTAATATAGGGAAATTACCGCAACCTGGACACCAGGCCACATCTGCGTGTTCCATGTCATAAATTTTCGGATCCATTTTAACACCCCTTTAAACTTCTCCTAATTGATATTTTATTATTTCCACTACTTCTTCTACTGAAAAAGGCATTCCATTAAATTTCAGGGCCTTTTTACCCACTTTAAAACCAATTTCGGTTTTAATTAAGTTGGCGAATTGTCCTTTAGCATTATTTTCCAGTAAAACTGTTTTCTCAGCCATCTCCAGCATTTTCTCTGTTTCTGGATGTAAGGGATAGACTTGTTTAAAGTGCAGGAATGCCACATCTTTATTTCCTAATTTTTCCACAGCTTCTCGAATAGGCCAGTAAGTTGATCCCCAGCCAATTACCAAAAGTTTGAATTTCTGCTCTTTTTTCAAATTAGGAGCACCACTATAGAATAACTCTGGTTCAAATGCATCTTCCAGTATTTTATCCATTTTATTCATCCGTTTTTCAACCATAGCCGTTCTGATATCCAGATTTTCAGTGATATGGCCCTCTTCGGTGTGTTCATCAGAATCAACAATGGCCAATCCAGTACCATGGCCAGGAACGGTACGGGGTGATATGCCGTTTTCAGTGAGTGCATATCGAAGATACTCCGGAGAACTTTCTACCAGGTAATTTTCCACTTCTAGATTATCCACATCCAAGGAGGGAATATTATAATAAATATCGGCAAAGTACTGGTCAGTTAATATAAACACCGGTATCTGATATTTATCGGCCATATTAAATGCCCAGTGACCTACTTCTAGAGCATCTTCAAATTTTCCCGGGGCATAAATTATTCGGGGAAATTCTCCAGGGCTGGAATAAAGGGCCAAATCCAGATCTTCCTGGGCAGTACGGGTGGGAAGGCCTACGGCAGGACCGGGCCTTTGTGCCAGATAAATAACCATGGGAGTTTCAATCATTCCAGATAAACCCACAGCTTCACTCATGAGTGCAAATCCACTTCCTGAGGTGGCCACTATTGACCGGGCTCCAGCATAAGAAGCACCTAATCCCATATTAATAGCAGCAATCTCATCTTCAGCCTGTTCAAAAATCATATCAAAATCATGTGCATTTTCAGCAATAAAAACCTGCAGGGGACTGGAAGGAGTCATAGGATAAGAAGACATGAATCTACATCCTCCAGATATACATCCCAGGCCAACTGCTTCGGTTCCATTTATTAAAAGTTCATCTCTCGTCTGAAGGGCCTTGGAAATATTAATAGAGATTTTTTTTGAATCTAATATGCTTTGTCCCATTACATAACCAGCACTTCCAGCTTTCAAATCATTATCTAATATTTTCTCACCCTTGCGAGCAAACATAGCCGTGATACACTCATCAAAGGCCTCTTTTTCAATTCCCAGTATGCAGGATAGGGCCCCTGCAGCAATCACATTGGAGTAGATGGGACCTCCCAGCTCCCGAGCCTTTTCTAGAAAAGCAACCTTGATTAAATTGTATTTAGTACTATCCAGTTCTTTTAAAAGGCCATCATCACATATAATCACAGTATCTGGTGATAATCTGTTTTTCAAATGTTTCACAGATTCTTCACTCAAGGCCACCAGGATATCAATCCTATCTACATATGATCTAACTCTTTTGGATGAAGCACGTATCTGGGTGGAGTTTTGCCCCCCTCTAACCCGTGACATATATTCTTTAGTAGAGAATACGTGATAATCTCCGGCTTTAATGGCCTTAACCATGATGCTTTCTACGGTTTGAATTCCCTGCCCTGCTTCCCCACAGAGAACAATCGAAACGTCTTCTTCAAGTTTTAAATTAGACATTAGTTCACCTTTTTCCCTTTTTCCATTTTTTAATCAATTGAATTAAAACGATCTAATTATTAAATCCATTTAAAATTATTAAATTAAAATAATGATTTAAACAACTGTTTTGTTTAAAAAAATCCACAGCTTTTTAATCCCCGTTTTTTTAGATATTGCTGGTGATAATCTTCAGCTATATAAAATGTTTTCGCGGGCTCAATAGAGGTTACTATTTTTTTCCCAAATTCACCAGAGGATTGCATTTTTTCTTTGGATTCTTCAGCGTCTATTTTTTGTTGAGAATTTTGATAAAAAATAACTGATCGATACTGTTCCCCAATATCGGGGCCCTGTCTATTTATGGTGGTGGGGTCGTGGCTGACCCAGAAGATGTCCAGTAAATCCTGGTAGGAAATTTCCTGGGGATTAAAAAGAACTTCTACTACTTCTACGTGATGAGTATTCTTCTGACACACGTCTTCATAGGTGGGATTTTCGGTTATTCCACCCATATACCCCACTGCCGTTGATTTTACTCCATTCAATTTCCTGAAAGTTTCTTCAACTCCCCAGAAACATCCCGCTCCAAAAGTAGCTCTTTCCAGATTTTCTCCTAGCTCAACTTCAGATTTTAAATCTTTCATTATTATTAGCCCCCTTTTAAAAATTTTTCTTACATTAATTACAAATTAATTAGATATTAAAATTTCAATATTACTATTATGTTGGTTAAGGTACAAATTTTTTGAGGAAAAAATATTACCTATTTTATTAGTTCCGATTAGGAGTTATGATTAAAAATATATGGATTATTGAACATATAATTAATTAGAAAATAATTTTAAGACGTATATTATGGTAGGGGCCTTATAATCACTGGATTAAGTTGAAAGTATTTAAGAGGGATATCTATGGAAAAATGTAGTGTGCAGGGACAACTGGTGGATGATAGAGAAAATCCCATCTATGGCGTACAGGTAAAGGTTATTGCTGATTATTCTTCAACTTTTGCAGAGGACCCTGCACTGGGAGATACCCTAACTGATAAAAATGGTAAATTCGAAATCAGTTTCCCTTTAAACCCTGAATTCAAGGAAAATAAGAAAAATAAGATAAAAATAGAATTTCTCATAGATGACGAGATGATAATGAATATTTCTCAAGATATTCAAACTTCCTCGGATGGTATTAAAAATGAAATTGACTTGGGTATTATAACCTTTAATAAGGGAAATATTGGAGTTAAAGGGCGAATTATAGATGAAAAAGGAAATCCTATAGTAGGATTACCAGTAATTGCCGAAGATGTTGATTATGGAAAGCTAGAATTAAATGCTCTGGACCTGATTGGGTCTAAGGTTAAATCTTTTATTAGAAATCAAAATATAATTCCTAATGAAGGAGTTTTAGGCAATTCTATGGATTTTATAAAGGATAAGTTCCAAGTTTTACTCTTTTTCAGGGATGATTATTTAGGATCATCAGTTACTGATGAACATGGTTATTACCGCATTGTATATCCTCAGAAGAAATACAAAGAAATTCTGGACAAGGAACCGGACATAAGAATCATAGTTAAGGATAAACTGGGAGTATTTGAGCTTAGAGAGACTGAAGTTCACCAGAACATAAGCAATACTTTTGAAAATATAGATGATATTATTATTAACCGGGCAGAGATTGAGGGATGGCAGGTTACCTTAAATACGGATTCCCCATCTAGAATTAGTTCCCATAATAATTTTGAAATATTGATTGATAATCATCAGGCCTGGGAAAAGGTGGTGGAAGTGGTAGATGAAGCAAAATCTTATCTTTATTTAACCCAGTTTGTATTTTACCCCGAATTCATCCCCAAGTTTTTTTCATCTGCAATTGATTCATCAAATCCCTCAAATTCATTAAATTCATCGGATTATAAAAGTGACGATACTTTAGCATATAAACTCCTACAAGCTCAAAAACGGGGAGTTGACGTTAAAATTATTATAAATGAGAATCGAGTCGTCCCTGATAATTACGACGAGTTAATTGATTACTTTAAAGATAGTGGGGTGGAGGTAAGAAGATACCCTGCCAAAGGACCTTATTCCATGCATGCCAAGGTTCTGGTTGCCGATGGAGAAAAGGCATTTATAATTGGATCACCATTCACTCAGAGCTACTGGGATACAAGTAAACATGATATTAACGAGCCAAGGCGTCTGGAAAAGAACGAAGGCCCTTACCATGATGTTTCCACCTATTTTGAAGGTCCGGTAATTAATCACCTGGAAGAGTTTTTCAGGGAGCTGTGGAATTATCTATCCGACCTTCATTTTAATGGTGAAAATAAGATAACTGATAATAGATCTTTAAATAAGGAAATCATCCATGACAATACCTCAGAAAAATTACCTGATTTCAATCCACTTTTAAGAGTTGAAAACGAGTCTATACAGATAGTAAGATCTATCACTCCTCAATCTATAAGTGAAAAAGGAGAAACCGGGGTATTGGAGGCTTATCGAAAAGCTATAACTAATGCTGAAGATTACATTTATCTGGAAAACCAGTATTTTACCAATAAATACATCATAGGTGCTTTGAAAAAAGCAGTGGAGCTTAAACCCGACTTACAGATAATTTTATTATTAAACGAAGTTCCGGATGTTCCCACATACCGTAGCTGGCAGCATTACGGCTTTGAATATATGGGCCTTGATTTAGAAAAATTAATCATTGAACACCCTCAAATTGGAGTTTTTGCCAAGTGGTCCGGTAAATTCCAAAATGGAAAAAACAAACTTCGCAACTGTTACATTCACAGTAAAGTGGCCATTATAGATGATGTATGGGCCACCATTGGTACTTCTAATCTGGATGGTTCTTCTTTAAGTTTTTCTGAGGAGTTTGGAAGCAGTGAATTATCACAAAATCATCGTAACATGGAAATGAATGCGGTAATGTTTGATTTGGAATCTCCGCGCTCAGTTAAAATTGAAAACTTTAGAAAAATACTGTGGGGAGAGCACCTAGGAATGGATATTAGTAATCTGGAAAAACCACAGGATGGATGGCTTGATTTATGGAAAGACAAAGGCTATGAAAATATTAGCCAGCTAGAAAATGAAGAGATTATTCTCCACGGAGGAATATTACCTTACAGTACTAAGAAAACTCCTAAAGAACAAATTAAAGATCTAGTGGAACAATACAGAAGAATAAAAGGAAGATTCAATCGTTAATTTAAATTAACATTGAATTATCTATTATGGATTGATGAAGGGGACACAATGGCCTGATTTAATATTCTTTAATGGATAACGGTCTGGAATTTATGGTTATTACTATTCAAGAGACTATTTAAGTTAAAATTATAATATGTATTTTATGAGTTTGACCTATTATTATAACTTATTTGGCTTTATTTACTTCTATTAATGCTCTTTTTAAAAATTAAACATCGGTAATTTG
This sequence comes from uncultured Methanobacteriaceae archaeon, assembly GCA_964444115.1. Classification (GTDB taxonomy): domain Archaea; phylum Methanobacteriota; class Methanobacteria; order Methanobacteriales; family Methanobacteriaceae; genus UBA349. The sequence continues at coordinate 4,612 of CAYUFT010000004.1, read as the reverse complement.
TTAAAATATTATGGTCATTAATATTATATATCTTGTTAAACAAAAAAACTGTATAAAATACTTAAATATTCTGAATTATTTCAAACCACATAAATTCGATTTTTTCAAATTTTCATACAAATTAATTTAAAAAAAAATATATAGCATTAAAACTTTTAATATCAAAAATTGTTAATATAATATAAATAAAATTTAAGTATATAATGGGTATTATTATAGTATTATAAAAATTTAATTAAGAAATTATCCACTAATTATCTCATAAATAAATATACAATATTCAAAAATAAATAATTTTTAAACATTTTAATTTGTTCAATATTTAGTTTTAGGTGTACTAATGAAAATAGCAGTTCTGGGTCTTGGTGTTGAAGGGAAAAAAGCTGTCAAGTCTCTTAAAGTGAGAGATTACAGTGTTTATGCCAGCGACTTAAATAATGAAGTTTCTATGGATGATTTAAAGGAGATTATAGACGAATCTGAATTTGATTTAGGTTTCCATGACATGGAAAAAATACAATCCGCCGATGCAGTGATTGTCAGCCCGGGGTTGTGGAAAAGTGATCTGGCCAATCAAATAAAGGATTCTAAAAAAACTCTCCCTGATGTTCTACAATCCCACAAATCCATATTTACCATAGGGGTCACTGGAACCAATGGCAAAACCACCACCACCTATATGATAAAGGAAATACTTGAAAAATCAGGTTTAAAGGTTCTGGTGGGTGGAAACGCCGGAGGAGGATTTGAAGGATACGCCGAAGTAGTCCTGCAATCCCCTGTAGAAGAATACGATGTTATTCTGGTGGAAATCTGTGATATGACTCTCGAATTTTGCGATCACTGTTTTGACATTGATATGGTGGTTCTAACCAACCTGGAACAAGACCACATGGATGTGCATGGCTCTTTAGATAATTACCACTGTAAAATCGATAAATTTTTAGAAGGCAAAAAGGCCATAATGAACAAAAATGATAAAAGCTTACAAAAACTCTCTAAATCTGCTAAATCATGTAATTTTTACGATGAATGCGAAAGTAAGATTCAATTGGTGGGTAAATTCAATAAATTAAATGCTGGTGCAGCACAGGCCACTGCCCGGGCCATGAATATTGATGAAACAATAATAGAAAATGCTTTAGCTGAATTTGATGGAATTGAAGGCCGTATTAAATCTTATTATATAAATGAAAGTGAAATATTCGCGGGTAAAACAGATAATGCCCATGCCACTTCCGTGGTATTAGAAGAGAGGAAATTCAAGGCCATTTTCCTGGGAACTCCTCGAAAAAATGAAACCTGGAGATTGGATATAATAGATGAAGCTTCAAAAACTCAGCCGGAGGTAATGGTTCTCTTTCCCGGCCTTGAAAATACAATAGATCAGGCACTAAATCGATTAAAATATCTTAATTTTAAAGGGAAAGTATTAACTATTACTGACTTAGATAAGTTATTAGAAATAATTATGGAAATGACTCAAAATTATAAATATATATTTATTGGTGGAAATGGCCAGAATAAAATCCTGGAAATTCAAAAAAAGCTTGATGTGCTGGCTAAAGGTTGATTAACGTGATCAAGGATAAAAAAATTCTCGTAGTAGGGGCTGGAAACGCTGGACGCCCTGCAGCTAATCTTTTAAATTATTTAGGTAATTCGGTAAGAGTATCAGACAGTAAAGACTTCAATTCTCTTCCAAAAAAAGCCAAAAATAAGATTAAGGAACTGAAAAAGAAAGGAATTGTATTTGAATTAGGAACTCACATATTTGACAGTGTCCTATGGGCCGATGCCATATTTGTATCTCCCAATATACCTGATGACTCAGATATAAGAAAATTCATTGAAAATTCTCGATTAAAAAAGGATATTAAAGAAATAACAACTTCAGATATTGGGGAAATTCTTAATAATCTTATTAAATTGCCCATGATAGGTATAGCTGGTACTGATGGAAAAACAACCACTACCAACATGATAAATCATGTCATGGAATCGGAATCATTTAGAACACTTGTATTCTCCTCATTACAAGACTCACTGGTTATTGAAGGACTGGTGGACATGGTAGTTAATGAAGAAAATCAAAGTAAGGATTTTGCCATCTTTGAATTACCACATGGAACCATACGCATGGCCCACGGTCTGGAACTATGTGCTGGAATTGTTACAAACTTAACACCAGACCATATGGATGAATTTAAAAATTATGAGGAATATATTGACCGAAATTTTTCTATAAAAGACCTAATACATTTCCATGGAGTTTTAGTGGCCAATGGAAATGATCCCATTATTAGCCAGCGGTTGGATGAAATTAATACTGAATATATTTTATATGGATTAGGAACTCCCCAAACCGTAAAATTCAATGGAAAAACTTATTCTCCAGCAGACATTGATTTAGATATCCTAGCTAAAGATGTTAAACTTAGAGGACTTGATGGTTCTTCATTTAAGGTGATTAGCAATGCTATTCCCACGGCTATCTGTACCAATTGTGGTGAAATTCTCTGTAAATGTGGAAACTTCCAGAGAAAAATCATAAAACCTTTTAATATCAATATAAACCTCAATGTTCCAGGATTATTTAACATCGAAAATGCTATTTCTACTATGGCCACAGCATTAGTCCTGGGATTTGAATTGGATTACATTAAAAACAAATTAGAGTCTTTCCAGGGTGTTAAAGGACGTTTTGAAAAAATAGATAAGGTGGATGGGGTTAATATTTTCATGGACGCGGCCCACAATCCAGAAAGTATGGAAAAATTATTTGAAGGGCTTAAAGTTCCAGGACGTTTAATAGTAAGTCTGGATAATCCTGATACTCTCACTGTGAGAGATAAATTCAAAATAGGAACTATTCTAGGAAAAAATGCAGATGTAGTGATTGCCAGTGCTAAAAATGAAACCACAGAAATTATTGATATAGAAGCCGCCCAAGAAGTCGCTTCCGGATCCAAGGATACTGAAACCTATCTTACCGAAAATGTGGATAAATCAATTTCTAAAGCATTGGATATTGCCACTGAAGGAGATATAATACTCCATATAGGGCCGGGGGTGGTTAATGCCTACTCCAGTGTTAAAGAGGATATTATTAATGCTATTAAAATTTTTAAAGAGTCCAATGGAAAAGTAGTGGTAATTGGTGGCTGTGGAACCGTGGGCAGTTTAATGGCCCGAGTTTTAAAGCACCACGGTGCGGATGTCACTGTTTCTGATTCAGCTACTGATACTCCTCTAAGGGATGTTTTTATTTCAGAAGGAATTCACCTGGATTTAGGGGGACATAGTGACGCAGTTATAATGGGAGCAGAAACAATTGTGGTGGCCCCCAGCTTAATGGAAAACCACACGCTTCTAGAAAATATAAGATCCCTATCAGATGCACCAATTATTAGTGTGGATGAAATTTTAAGTTTCTTTAAAGTTGAAAAACCAGTGGTGGGTATCACCGGAACCAATGGAAAAACAACTACCACCCACATGCTAAAAAATATTCTCAAAGTGGCGGGATTATCTGTTCCGGAACATTTTATGGATATGCAGGGAAACACAGAACTGATACCTGCTTTGCAATCCCGATTAAAAGGAGACACCGCAGTGGTAGAAATAGGAACCTTTGGCCGGGCTGGTGAAATTAAAAATTCAGCCCTAAACTGTGAAGTTTCATTAGGTGTAATTACTAATATCTCCCGGGATCACCTGAGAGGGGATGATTTTAATGAATATATATCCTGTAAAAGAGAAATGGTCGATGCTGCAGATATTATCATATTAAATGCCGATGATCCCCTAGTTGCTGATTTTGCAGAGGAAATTCATCCAGATAATGTGATTTTCTATGGAATTAAAGATATGGAAAGTGATGAAAACTCTTTTCCAGAGGGAAGAGAATGTCCAGAATGTGAAAACATCTTAAAATACAAGGAGCATTATTTAGGTCATTTAGGTGATTATCGATGCATGTGTAATTATAAACGGCCTGAAATCGATGTTTATGCTACTAATGTCACTGAAAACTCTTTTAAATTAAATATTGGTTCTAACACCTCTAAGATACATCTTAAAACCGGTGGAACCTGTAATGTATATAATGCTCTGGCAGCTGCCTCAGCCGCCATGGTCATGGGTGTGGATTTTGATGATATTGTAAGTGGTATAGCACAATTTGAAGGTGTAAATGGTCGATTTGAAAAGATATGTAATAGTCCTGAAATTATTATTGATTATGCTCACAATCCCGCAGGTGTTAAAGCAGCCATACAAACCATTAAAACATCTTTGGAGTCGCGATTGATTGTTATAAATACCATATCCTCGGAAAGTGGCCGGGATGGGGATCGTGAGATAGCTCAAATTTTGAATAGTGCAGATATAATTGTTCCAGCTTCATTTATGGCAAAGGAATCATCGAATATTATAAAAAGAGATTTAATATTCACGGAATCCAGCAATGAACAAACTAAAATAGGAACCTTAGGGGCCAACAAAAAACAAGTTTATGAAGCTATAAATAAAGCACTGAAAGTTGTTAATGATAATGATATAATTTTAATTATTGGAGAAGGGGGAGTCAAATATTCAAAAGAAATTTTGG
>CAYUFT010000003.1:0-51997 GCA_964444115.1 uncultured Methanobacteriaceae archaeon | reverse complement strand
TTATTTTTTTATTCCTTTATGTTTTATTTTAAGTTTTTTATTATTTTTATTAATAAATTTATTTTTATTATAAAATTATTCTTTTTTTTTTTATAATAATTTAATTTTAGATAATAATGTATCATTTATTTGATTAAATTATTTAAATATTTTTAATTATAATATTAATTTATATAATCTTGGAATAATTTTATATAACTATTATTATATGTTATAAGTTTTTCAATTAGGAAAAAAATGAAAAGTATTTATATAATGGCAAACCTATGATTAATTTCTTTTTTAAAAGAAGAAGTAAAACGCATTTAATGGAAATAGAGAACCATAATGATTATATTTACCTTTAGTAACTAATTTATATTACTTAATTATAATTCATGGCCAAAGTTTATAACCCGCAAATATAATAATACTGAAATCTATGGTTTCACAAATATATCATGTAAAAACTAATTTGATTTATAAACTATAATCAAATTTAAGATAATTTAATAAGCTCAGAAATACAAGGTATATAATAATAAATATTTTAATAAATTTTCAAAGGTGAGTTAATGATAAACTCAAAAATATTAGTATCAGTGGTCATCGTACTTATGATAGGTGTAGCCGCAGCCGGTTATCAAATAAGTCAGACCCCACAATTATGGCAATTAACTACTCCACAAAGTAGTGATAGTTCAAGTCAAGGCGACTCTCAATCTTCTTCCAGTCCTTCTGATGTAGTTCAGGGCCAAAGTAGTGGTTCCAGTTCTTCAGTAAGTTCTCAGGGAAGTACTAGTAGTAGCGGAGGTTCAAGTGTGAAAGTGTTATCATCAGAGGCTAAAAAAATAGCTGAAGGATACATTCAGCAAGAGGGAGCCGTTGCCGGGACTCCAGTTATTAAAACCATAGGCGGTAAAAAAGTTTATGTAGTTCCAGTGCAAATGAACGGCGAGAATGTAGGTGAGATCTACATTGATCCTAGTACTGGTAAAAATGTAGGAGGTGCTGGAGGTGCGCCCTAAATGATAACTAAAACTGAGTGCTGTACAATTAAATCAGAAGATATTGAAGATGCCATTGTACTTGAAGGATCTCCAGGCGGAGGTTTAATTGGAAATATAATTGGTTGGCTTTTAGTAGAAGACCTCAAAATGAAGGAAATAGGATATATTGAATCTAAATATTTCCCACCATTAGCTGTTCTCTATAAAGGAGTTGCTTTACATCCTTTTAGAATTTATGAAGCTGAAGGATTAGTTTTATTCCTATCTGACTTTATTGTACCACCTAATGTTGTTTATGATATGACTAGCTCCATTGTAGACTGGATGGATAGAAACAACAGTAAAGAACTGATAACATTTAACAGCATGGTTGTTAGGGAAAAAAGTCAGGCCACCGCTGCTGCGGGAAATAGTGAAGATTCAACTAAACGATTAGAAGATATGGGACTTCCCATATTACCCTTTGGAAATATAAATGGTCTATCTGGAACTTTACTAACACAGTGTGCTTCAAAAAACATACCTGCATCATGTCTCTTTGCAGAAATATTAAATCCCTACCCGGACCCCCGAGCTGCTGCTGGAGTGGTAGATACATTAAATACTATGTTAGAAATTAGTATAGATCCAGATCCATTATTACAAGAAGCTCAGGAAATAGAATCACGACTTAAAAAGCTAGCTGAAACAGTTCAAAACGAACCAGAATCTCCAATATATATGTAAAAAAGTTTTTGAACAAAAATCAAATTTTTTAAAATTTTAATATTTTTTTTATAAAAATGGTTAAAATTCGGGAAAACCGCAGCAGTTATATAGTAAAACAAACTAACATCTTTTTATCATTTTAATAAGGGCCCGTAGCCTAGTTGGATAGGGCGTCGGACTTCTAATCCGAAGGTCCCGGGTTCAAATCCCGGCGGGTCCGTCTAAAGAACTTTTTTTAGAGATTTAGTCCATATTATTTATATAATTGTTATCTTGAATTAATTAATAAATGTAAAAATAAAAATTTGATAGTCATATAACTAGGGCCCGTAGCCTAGCCAGGATAGGGCATCAGACTCCTAATCTGAGGGTCCCGGGTTCAAATCCCGGCGGGTCCGTTTATAATTTTTTTAAAATGTTAATCATAAGATTCTATTACTTTTTAAATTGAATAATATTCAAATTAATTTAAATCTTAGTTGAGGGCTATATATAAAATCCTTTAGAATATCAATTTAGTTTTAAGACACTTAATATAAAAGATCATGTTTCTTAAAACAAGTGTAAAGTTTTGGTAACTCATTTGAGAGTAGCTAAAATTAATTAAATTGAAGGAATTTAGATTCGATTTACTGGTTTTAATTATAAAAATTAGCTATTTTTCTGAAGATATATCTTTTTTAATTGTTTCCATGAATTCAAATCTGTCTTTAAAGTTATCTAATAAATTTATAATCTCTTTTGAATTGATAACTACTACTAATTCGTTTTCTTTTAATATATCTGCTTCCTGAGGCACAATAACGATTTTTTCCTCAGAACCTACTTTACGACATATTCCCATAGTGGCTTTAAAATCCATTTTAGTCACCCATTAGTTAATATCTATTAATTAGTTCATTAATAAAATTAAAATTTTAAAAATAAATATTTATAAAATTAAAGATAATTATCTAAATTGTTTTCTGGAAATTTAATTTCACCATATTTTCCACCCCCTCCGGGAACAATTACTAGAGTTTTATCTCTAAAAGCCTGAATAACTGGAGCCATTTCTGGTGAAATTTCATTTATATCTTCGAAGGGAACGCGAATCATGACATCTATTTCGCTTCCTAAGTTATTAACCAAATTTTCCCATATTCCCTGGACAAATTTTGTGGTTACACCTTTAGAAAATGCTAAAGAGATAATTTCAGCCAACGGCATTATATGAATATAAGGCGGCCTATGATAAGGATGATGGGGCCTTTTCCACGTAGCGATTTCGGATATTCTGTAATCAACACCTTTTTTAATGGTTCCACCACAAGAACACTTCCGATTAGCCTCTTGAGCTTCTTTCGGAGAAAATATTTCATAGCATCTAGTGCAAGCAGTCAGGTGATACTTTCCTAGTCGCGGGTCAAATCCATAATTGGCCTTCATTCTTTTCTTTTTTAGTGCATTCTTTAATCCTGTAAATGAGATATCTTCTACCTCTATTTCATTGAATTCACGACCTAATCGATGTGGCCATGGCGAATGTGCATCAGAATTAGTTAAAAATGGTATATCTTCCAGTTCTTTAATAGTGTCTGCCATATCAGTATCTGCAGAAAGGCCAATCTCTAAAAAGTCTGGTTTTTTTCCATAACAATCCATATAACTATCATATGCCTTATACATACTGGTCCAGGGAGTAAATGCATGTGCAGGGCCAATAAGCCCATCATGCGCATGTACAATATCCATTATCTGCGCCCCATCCATGCGAACTCTGGGACGTCCTTCCTTTTCCTTATCAACAGAAACCATCTCTTCCCTAATAGCATGAGCCGTTTCTATAGATGGTAAAATCATTAAATGGTGAACTCTTTTGTTATCTTCCACTTCAGCAGTTAAAATAAAATCACAGTCCTCTTTAGAATAAATTCCGTCACCCGCAGGAGTGGTGCTTTCTTCTATGATTTTTAACCATCCTGGGTGAAGTGCATCCCCTGTTCCGACAAGTTGAAGGCCTTTAAGTTTGGCCTGAGGAGCTATAGCATCAATTACCATATTATTTGATGTGGCCCTGGAAAAACAACTATGAATATGCAAGTCCGCATTAATTATCATAAAAGAAGTTAGATTATTGAGATATATATAATTAAAGCAAAGTTTAGTAATTTAAATTAATTATTTAAAAAAATTATGCCTTGGTTCTTTAATTTTTGGATATTATCTGTTTTACTGGGAAATTTTTCCAGATTCGGGTTTTGGTTGATACTGTTTACTCTCTGTGTAAAATTAAAAGATAATCGATCAGGTAGGGCCATTTTTTTAGAATTTTCTGGTTTAGGTGTTTTAAATTAGAATATTTTCTAAACCACTATCTCTTAAAATTCCAAAAAGCATAATTATTTCATCTTTTAATATTTTTCTGCTTGAATTAATTCTTCTTAAATTTATTAAAGAATATTTTTCAAGATCAATGGGATATATTAACATCATGATAAATTATGATTAGAAATAGAATATATATTCATTCTGAATAAAATTAGTTATCACTTCTCAAAAAATTTGAAAGGTAAAAAATAAACTGAGAATAAAAATTTTATAAAAATAAAAAAAGTAGGAATTAACCTATGTATCGCAGGTCTTCTTCACCTGGAGGCATTGCGGTACGCTCAACCATTTCCTGTTCCATCTGTTGGGCCTTAGAAATCATTTTCCGAGTCTCAATAGCGCGTTCTTCTAAACTTTCAGTATCTACTTCTAAATTTAAAAGAGACATTAACACAGAAAGTAATGCTTTGGCTGCCTCAGCATCAATGAAATATCCTGGTGTTTCACCCATTAAACAGACTCCCTCCATTCCTCGGAGAGTTCCCATACCAAGTAAAAGGCCTGATGCCCCGATAATACCTCCATCGGCAGACCTAAGAGTAACTTCCTGATCTTCCAGTTTTTTAGCCAGATCTTTGTTAGTTGCAGCACCAAAAACAGCACATGTTTCTACAGGTTGACCCGTGGCCAGTCCTCCAAGAGTATATATCTCTTTAGCGCCGTGTTTTTCCACTAAATCCAGTATAAGGCCACAAACTTCATATTGACCTTCAGGAGATAATCCCTGCGTATTCCCCACTAAAAGCAAGTAATCTCTTTCATCTTCTCCAGCAGATTTTAGATAGTAGAGTTCATTTTTCATGGCATGTATAATTCCATTCTCATCGACCAGTACTTGTGGAGGAAATGATGGTGAATAAATTTCAGCCATTTTTACTGCGCCCAGTTCTTCAATTATGTGATCTGCAGCGAGTTTTCCAACATGGCCAATACCAGGAAGAGCTTCTATGAAAATAGGTTGATTTAACTCTACATCTTCTAAAATATTTATAATAGTTTCCTTCATTTTTATCCCCTCAATATTCATTAATAAGAATATTTGATAGAATATTAAATTAATGTTATAGTTAGGACCGTAAATTAAAAATATTCGTTCAATTTATCAGTGCCTTAAATAGTTTCATTAACCCTATCCTGCATCTGTTCTTTTAACAGCCTACGATACTTTCCATACTTGTCTTCAGGAGAATATTTAGCAGGATAAATGACTCCTACTTCGCCAGCACAATACGGGCAGCTATCCTTAAGAGTGTATTCTCCACAGGATTTGCACCTTTTCATTTTCATTTTCATAGAAATATCCTGAAATTACTTTATTGAAAATTAATAGAAAAAACAATTTAAATGAATAAAGTGTTCAATCATTCTAATTCACGATGGAAAGTTCCTTCACCTTCAGACGCTTCTACTAAGTCTATACAGCGATCAGCTGCATCTTTCAGATCCTTTTCAGCTTGAATATAGTCCGGAGCTTTGACAATTAATCTGTATCTAGGAGCACCGACACACTGAATAACTATGTTATCTCCTTCAGCAGATTCTAGGGCTTTTTTTATGATTTCCACGCCATTTGAAGCGTATGACTTAATATCAACGTATCCTGTAATCTGGACTTCAGGAGGAGTAATGTTTTTCTTGGCAATTTTGGTTATGGCTTGGGCCCATTCTTCGCTAACTCCCTCATCCATAAGGGCAGATTCGCCTTCCTCAGCAGAAGCTTCGAATGCACCATAAATGTCTCCAAAGCGATCCATCATTAGATATCCTACTTCATTATAAGCAGTGTCCAGATCTTTATCCATGGTTTTACCAGCCAGTTCCAAGAACTTCTCTGCTTTTTGTTCAATTTTCCAGGACTGGATTTTTTTGGTTCGCTGATCTTCCCTGATCCGCTTCATGGATACATCCACGTGGCCTTTCTTAGGGTTAACTCTCAGTACACGAGCAACAATTTTCTGATTCTCTCTTACATAATCCCGGATATTTTTTACCCAACCAGAGGAAACCTCAGAAATATGAATAAACGCCTCTTTACCCTGGTACTCTTCCAGGCTGGCAAAGGCACCGTAGTTTAAAACCTTATGTACAGTTCCTACTACTAGTTCGCCCTCATCAGGCCATTGATTTTTTCTTCTTACCATGAAAAACACCTAAAATCCTTAAAATAAAATTAAAAATAATTAAAAAAAAATTTAATCTAAAACTTCAACTATTTGGGAGGTAATCTGTGATTTTCCACCCTTTGGTTTTACCAGGGTTTTACCACAGATAATGCACTGTACCACGGAAGCAGCACGGTCAAAGACCACTTGCTGGTTTCCACAATCCATACATTTTACCTTTAGGAAGTTACCTTTTGTATTTTGGAATGTTGCCATTATAACACCTCTAGGCTACAAATTCGATTTTCCCGTTTCTAAAGGACTTTTTTTGAATGTGGGCTTTACCGCATTCTTTACATTTTAGTCTTAAGTCCAGTTTTTTTATGGGTTTGTTTCCTGATGGAAGTGGCCTTGGGTAACCTCGGTAACCCGCAGTAACTCTTCTGAACTGTCTTTGTCCCCATTTTAGCTCGCTAGCTTTCCTTCTTTTTGATTCGAATACTTCGTGAACGGTATGTTTCTTACAGCTCGGGCAGTAAGTTCTCCTTTCTTTAGGCATTTTCATATAATCACCTCTATTGTAAAAGTAATCCATATCATAAATATTATAATGAAATATTTGATCTGAATTCATAATAATTGCCATCCCCATCTTGGGGTAGAAAAGATATATTATTTGTTTATCATTGGAATGCCTATTTATATGTTTGGATGAATGAATTTAAAAATCATTTCCCAAAAAAATAAGTTCTAAAAATGAGTTTTAAATGTTAAAAATACATCAAAAGCCATCATTAAGAAAACAAATAGGATTATATCCAAAATGAAATCAAATATAATATGGCAATTAAATATTATTTAAATTATATTCATCCATTAAGACTTAATATATCTTCCTTTTCGGGCCTTTATAAATATTTGGGCATTAATTTCAGGCATTTTAACAACATCTTGTGGGTAAAAAGGCCCATAAACCTTTTGATCTACCCCTACAATTGACGGTAGCTCATTAAATATAACCACTGTTTTTAAATCCATACCTGATTTTTCAGTTTTTGATTTACTTTTAGATAAATCTTCTGGCCTCACTGGAGGATTAAAATCATCTTCATGTTCTTTATTATTCAATTGATCCATTTGCTCGCTAGAGGAATCCTTTTCAAAACCAGTTTCACCTTCTTCATTTAAGGATTCAGAGCCATTATTTTGATTATTTGAAACATTTTCTAATGATTTTAAAGGCTTTGAATCAGTTATTGATTTTGAAGAAATTTTTTGTGATGAAACATTTTCATTAGAAGTATCCTCTAATTCAGAGCCGATTTTAGAAACAATTTGTGGATCATCAAGAACATCTAGAGAAGGTATTATCCTACCTCGATAACCTTTTAAAGTATCTATTAAAGAAAAATAGAGCTTTTCTTCTTCAGGAGTAAGATTTAAAGGAGTTGTATCTTGCAAATCAAACTGAGGTTTTCCCTTAAATAAATGATATGACCTTTGAATATTCATTACAGCACTATCAGTTATCTTGTGTTCTCTTCTTTCACAGATTTCCGTGGCTATTCTCTGAGTATCTCTTAAAAGATATTGCTCTTTTGCAAATGGATCATTTCCTACTGTATCCATTAATTCTTCTAAATAGCGGTGAACTCTTTTATAAAAGTCCTCACCAACCCGAGCAAGGCCACCTTCATTGCGCTCTTTCTTCTGTATTTTCGTTAGTTTCTGGAAAAACTCGTCCAACCCTATTCCTCGCTTAAATCCTCTCTTAAATTTATTTCAAGAAAATGAAACTTTAAATAAAAAAAAGGTAGGTTAGTCTTCTGCTTCAATTCTAAGAGCTAATAAAAAGCTTAATTCGCCCTCATCAGAAACCATTCTCAGTTTAAGATTTAAAGGCATATCATCTCCCAGACTTATGGTGGCAATATCTGAAAACTTATCTGCCTTAAGCATTTCCTTAATTTTTTCTAGGGAAAACACTGAACGAGCATTAGTTTCTATCTTTTCACCATGTAAATATTCAATATTAGCATCTCCAAACTCACCTTCAGCAGACGCGGCAAATCTATCCCCATCCACACTCATAGCAATTTTATCAGAGAAAATATCTATATCTTGTATAGAATCTTTTAGCAGACTAAATGGAACCTCAAATTCTGTAGGATACTCTAAGTTGGGAGGACTTGGAGCTTCATATTCGATATCAATAAGTCTGATTTTAAATCTTCTTTTAGCTTCCCCTTCAAAGGTTATAATAAAATTACCCTCATCTAATGACATGTAAACTCTATCATCGCCTTTAGATCGTTTCAAGACTTTCATCAGTTCTTCAGTGTCTACATTGATTTTTTCAGGTTCATCACATACATACTCATCAAATAGACTGGATTTCAGTTCCAAATGAACGAATGTGATGTGACTACGATCAAGAGCATCCAGACGCAAACCTTCACTGTCAGTCTGTATTTGTACTTCGTCTACAATGGAAGAAATTGCATCGAAACTGGTTTTCAGTATATTGGGGTCACTTAACTCTGCTTTAAACATTTTCATCCTCCATTAATTATAAATTTAGATAGGATGAACTAAATAGTTCACAAACAATCCCTTAATATTTAATATATAATCTATAATCATTATCTAAGTATATATAATTAATATTTATCTATTTTAAATATCTAAATTTAATGAATTGGAAAGAGTTATTTATAATCTGATAGTATTCTGATATCCTATAAACATTATTAAATTAGCAATATTTTAGTCCAGTAATCTGAAACTTACTCAATGAATCTAAAAGATTCTAAATTATTATTATTATTTTTCTTTCTCGGGGATTTCTAATAATTCTTCATTTTCAGGTGAATCTTGGTCAATTAGCTTTTCATTTTCAGATTCTTTTGATAGGTGATTATTTTTCAAATCATCAGCTTTGGAATCAGTTCCATCTTTTTTAGAAGACTTCTCTTCAACTCCTTTCATTTCCTGATAAATGTTATCAAAAGAGGTTTTTCCAATAATTTTAGGTGCATAAATTCCCGCAATTATTAATAATCCAATTATAACAAAAAAAGCGGAAGTTACAGATTTTTCCCCAAATACTACATTGTCAGAAACTTTATCAGAAGTTCCAAATAAAAAAGATATTCCCAGCAATATTAGTATTACTGCTAAAAGTAGGCCGATCATTGTAAATAATTTTTGCCTGTCTTCTTGAATAGATGTTTTAAATTGATTAAATTTGACATTAATCCCTGAAAAACTGCTTTTAAAATTATTAGTCTCTGTAAATTCTTTAGAATCTATAGAATTATTCTGATTTTTAGAAGATCTCGAACTCTTTACATCTTTATTTGGTAGAGAATTTTCAATGAAAGATTTTTTAGATTCATTTTCGGATTTGGAAGAATCATTAGAATCTATAGAATCATTAGAATGATTTTTTGAATCATCAAGATTTTCAACATTAGGATCTAAATTTTTTAATGATTTTTTAACTGAATTAAAAATAGATACTGTATTTTTTTCTTCTGATGATGGCTTTTCAGACTTTGATTCTTTCATATTAATGCTCCATTAGTCGTATTCTCTCCAAGTATGTTTACAAGCTGAACATCTTAAAAATCGAGTCTCAGCTTCATCAGCCCTCCTAGTCTGTTGAAGCCACCAAAATGCCTCCATATTTTTACATTTGGGGCATTCAGCACGAGTAGTTGGAAGGGTGTTTATATCATCACCGGTGAATATAACCGTGTCTTTAGGGTCTATTTTTTCAGATACATCGTATTGACTAGCCAGATCTTTGGTAATCTCTTTTTGATAACCACACTTACACTGGAAACTGTCGTCTTTAGGAAACATCATAGCTCCGCATTTAGGGCAAAACTCCATATAAGTCCTCCTTACAAAGTAAGATTGATAATTTATTAAATTTAACTAAATTTAGTAGGAAATTAAATGTTTAATCAATTTAATTTATCAATTAAAACCAGAGTCTAATTATGAATAATTTTAATTGATTTTATGATTCTATTACTAGTTCTTATTAATAGTTTTTATTTTTTTAAATAAATTTATTCAATTATCTTCTAATATTTTTAAAATCTAAGATATATAATTTCTGATTTGATTTTTTAACTTCGCTTATTTAGAATATTTAAAGCATTTTCTAAAATGGTTTTATGGTCAAATGCAAGTTTTAAGTCACTAATTTCATCTTTAGTAAATTCAAAGGCATCCTCAGCATCACTATCTGCTTTCAAGTTCCCAGAAACTGTTTGAGCAATATAAGCAATCGTTACCGTGTGTCCTCGAGGATCTCGATCAGGATTAGAGTAAACACCAACCAGTTCTAAAATTTCAACATTTAAACCCGTTTCTTCGCAGGCCTCCCTTACAGCAGCCTGCTCAACAGATTCACCAATCTCTACAAAGCCCCCGGGGAGCGCCCAGTAAGATTTATATGGATCGTATTTTCTTTTTATTAGTATAATGGTATCCTTAGGAGACCTGATGATAATATCTACCGTTAAAAAAGGAGTTTTAGGAGTCTGAGTATTAATAATATCACTTCCGCCAAAAAGCTAATTAATATCCGATTAAATTTGATAATATAGTATAACTTTCTAATAATTCTAATTTTTCGAGTCAATCTTATTCGAGTCAGATTAATATTGCTCTATCACGCCTTACCATATGATTCTCCGGTTTCTACTCCAGCAGCAATTATATGGGCAGTTCTAATAGGCTCTGGTAAGTTACTATGAGTAGTGGACAGCCTCACTATTTCCAATGAATCAGACAATTCTATTCCACAAATCTGAATGAATAAACTTCCTGAATCGTCAACTGGATGCACTGGCCCTGCTTTTTTCACATTTTTCCATCTTTCTTCCCCATCTGAGAAGTTTTGAAGAGCTTTTTCTATTTTTTCAAAATCAGGATACTTTCTCATGGCCACAATAACCGGAACTGTAGTTTTCTCAAATATTTGAGTAATATCAACCACATTAAACCCGCCAAAGGTAATGCCATCCAGCATAATAACACCTAATTGGCCCTGATGCCGAGAATCATTAACCATTGTCACTATCTGTTCTGTAGAGTCAGTTCCATCAATTTGGATATAGGTAGTCAAGACTCCATCTAGCCATGAACCTCCCCTAAAAAAGGTTCCAACCACTAGAACATTACCTTCCTTATGAGGAGTAAATGGAGCATCATCAATGCCTAAAATTCTTATTTCAGACTTAATAGTTCTGAATTTCTTATTTTTCATGAAAATTCTTCATAAGTTTCATTAGTGAAAATAAAATGTTAAAGTTAAAAATAGAACTTATAAAAAAATTATTTGTAAAAGGATAGTTATTTGATATTAATTAAGTTCCATGGCCATCAATAATGATTATCAAATCATAATAAGGATATTAAATCATTATTAAGTAATTTAATTATTAATTGGTTAAAGCCAGTTAACTTAGTAAAAAATTTATTCAATTGTTTCTAAAAGACCCTTAAATTCTGCACATCTTTCTTTTAAAGTTTCAGAAGCGACTTTAAGGGATTTTTTAGGACTTTTAGCCTTTACATATATCTTAGGTTCTCCCACAATTGGGTGATCAATAGCATAAGCCGTTGATTTAACATCTTCATCTTCCATTAAAATTCTTCTAAGTGCATTACAGAGGGTGTGAGTCTCTCCTTCAGCAAGTATTTCCAATTCATATCTTTTACTAGTAATAATTTCCATGTTATACCTCATTAATTTGATATATAATTTAAGTTTATATTTTTAAGTTTAGTGAATTTAAATTAAATTTCATAAAAGTGGTTATAATCTATGTTAAATAGGTTTAATTAAATATTTATAGATTAAAATGCCTTTGATTAATACCTTTTCAAACCTGGTAATTTACAGAAATTTTTCTTTTCTCTTTATTATCACAGTTAGGACAGGTTACTTCATTTTTGCCAGTTTGTTTCATGAAGTGTCGGCATCGAGTACACATGGCCTTTACCACTCCCAAATCTTTCTGAGAGGTTTTAAGGTCAATATTGTCTAAACCTACCACTTTAGTTATTCTGGCTTCTATAAGGTCACCTATATGAAAAGCATCTGTTAATTTAGCCAAATATCCTTTATCCGCCTGAGAAACATGTATTCCTCCGACAAAGGAAGCTACCAATTTTCTAGGATTGTCTTTAATATAGTGTATTTTAACTAGTGCTCTTTGGCCTCTAACTTCTAGTATTTGACCTATAATTGTTGTGTTTTTGTTTAATGCTGGAGGAGCACGTGCTTGAGGATGCACAAAAATACGTTTGTTTTTATCATCCAGGGAAACGGTTCCCACGACCATAGCCTTTATATATCCATCATCATCATATGCTCCTTCTGATGGAACAAATTCCTCACTAACACCCAGTAAATCCCCGGGCAAAACAAAATCTCCAGATTTAGCCTTCATCCATTCACCTCTTTTGAAAAATTAGTGATCTGAAAAATGATTTTATAATGTGATTTTAATTAAGTAAAAACATTTTAGAATATAATAATGTTAATTTTTCTATTATATATGAGTTGTTGTTAATTTCATTTTTTTGATAAAATCTAGATTTAGGTTTTCTAAATATATTTCTATTCTTCCCCAAAATATATTTCATCTAACTGATAATTTTCCCATTCCCGTTTATCCAGAACTATTTCTAACTCTTGAGGAGTTAATAAAGGTTTTTTATACATTTGAGAATCATCAATAGCTATTCTAGGACAAGCTGTGGCTACAAAAGCATCTAAATCTAAAAAAGGCAGTAATAAATCAGGAGATATATTATCCATCATTATTAAAAAGGCTTCTTTACCTGCATTTTCCAAATTCTGTTTTATTTTACGAGCCAGCACCATACGATACTGGCCTTCCTTGGAAGAAACCAAAATTCCCCATTTCTTTGCTTCACGAGCTTTAGTAATCCTTGCAAAACGAATCCTTAAGATTCTATCTGCGAATTTTTCAATATTCCTTGCTTCACCCCTATAAGGATCAGCAATAACTACTGGTTTGTGAGTGAATAATTTAATGCCTAAGGGATGAAAATTTCCACTTCCCAAGTAAAAATAGGCATCAACATCCAAATTCTTTATAGAAGAAAAATTGCATCCTAAAACTTGGCCTACTCTGGTACTAGAACCTGATTCAACCATCACTTCTTTCCCATTTGCTTCTAAAAATTGTTTTATATCATCTAAAAGATGTAAATGTTGAGTGGTGGTGGCCAATGCAATTTTATGATATCCATGAAGGAGTTCTAAAGATTTATCTATTGCCTCGTTCACATCTACCTGAGAATAAGCCTCAATGAACATCAACGGCACCGGATAATCCAAGGGGAGTGCAGTGTGGCCATAATGAATTAAAATATCCACTAAATCTGCCATTTTCCTGTCTGCAGTATCACAGGCCCCAAAACACGGATCAGCCGAGATTATAACCGTGGCTCCAGTTTCTGATTCTAGTTGTTCAGCAACTTTAGAAGCGTAAATTTTAAGACCATCTGGAAACTGCAATCCGACAACAGATGCATTAATGTCATTAATTCTCTTTATAACTTTTTCAAGATCCAGATCATACATAGACATAGGATTTACCAGCTTAAGATTTGATTAAATACTGAGTTAAATGTTGAATTAATATTTTTAGTATTATTGAAGACTTCTTAAGAGTTACAAGTAAGATAAAATTTAAATAATTTTTCAGTCACGACCCCAACTATTAACTTACTTAAGAATAGGTTCTGCAATAACCTTATTATCAATCACATCTACCTTAATTAAAGCTTTTAATTTGAACCCAGTTTCTTTTTCAACTATTTTTTTGCCTTCACCCTTCTCAATAACTGCTACTAATTCTACTATTTCCACACCCATATTTTTTAGAGCATTTAAAACAGCGATCATAGTTCCACCAGTACTTACCACATCATCAATAAGTAATATCTTATCACCAGAATTGATACCATTAATGAAAAGCTCTCCCTGACTATATCCCGTTGTTTGATAAACTGCAACCTCTCCGGGAAGCCCATATTGACGTTTTCTAATTACAACAAATGGAATGCCCGTCTCTAGAGATATGGCCGTGGCTAAGTGAATACCCATGGCCTCTATACAGACAATTTTATCCACATCAGTACAGAAATGATCTTTTATCGCCACCGCGATCTCTGTTAGTACTTCAGGTTGGGTAAGTGGAATTCCATCTGTTACTGGGTGAACAAAATAATTATATTCTCCTTTTTTTATAATTGGAGATTCTTCTAAAGTTTTTTTCAGTTTTTCAAGCACGATAAACACCTAAAATTATCGGATTAAATAAATAATAATAATAATTTTCGATTTAAATAAGAAATCTTGAAATTTATTTTTTTGAATTTTATGATTATTATAATTCATTAGATTTTGATAGTTATTATAATAATTTAATAAACTAATTTTAAACAATTATTATATATTTATTAATATACTAATGAATTTAATAATTAAATTAGATATTAATTAAATCTAATCTCCATGATATAAATAACACAAAAGTTATGATATATTTTTATATTAAGAATATTAGATTTAAAGGAATAACATATAAATGATATGATTTAAAAAAATTATTAAAATAATTATTTTAATATTAATTATTTAAAAGTTCAATTTATTTTATTTACAAAAATCATTTCACATCAGGTGAGTAGATGTTAGGCAATTTAGGTAAGAACCTTACCAATACCATGAAGAAACTGGCAGGAATGTCAATTATTGATGAAGAAATGGTTAAAGAAGTCGTTAAAGAAATTCAGCGGGCTTTAATCCAATCTGACGTTAATATTAAACTTGTTTTAAAATTATCCAAGTCAATAGAAGAAAGGGCATTAAAAGAAGAACCTCCCAAAGGCATAACTCCTAAAGAACATATAGTAACCATAGTATATGAAGAACTGGTCAATTTACTTGGAGAAAAAGCCGAAGAAATTGAAATAGATAAAAAACCATTCAAAATACTATTTTTAGGGCTTCAAGGAAGTGGTAAAACTACCACCATTGGTAAGTTAACCCGATATCTTCAGAAAAAAGGATTTAATCCAGCCATTGTTTGTACCGACACTTGGAGACCTGCCGCCTATGAACAGTTAAGACAATTAACTGAAGAAATGAATGTACCATTATATGGAGATCCAGATAATAAAGACGCTCTTGATTTGGCTAAAAAAGGCCTAGAAAAGTTTAAAAAACAGAGTTTGATCATATTTGATACTGCAGGGCGTCACAAGGAAGAACAAGATCTTTTAGATGAGATGGTAGAAATATCTTCAGTGGTTGATCCAAATGAAGCTATTTTAGTCATTGATGGAACTATAGGTCAACAGGCCAAAGATCAAGCCCAAGCATTCTCTCAAACAGCAAAGGTGGGTTCTATAATAGTTACCAAACTTGATGGGTCTGCCAAAGGAGGCGGTGCTTTATCTGCTGTGGCAGAAATTGGAGCACCAATTAAGTTCATTGGTACTGGAGAGCGAATCGATGACTTTGAGGCCTTTGATCCTGAAAGATTCATTTCACGTCTTTTAGGAATGGGGGACATTAAAACCCTTCTAGAAAAGGCTGAAGAAGTAGCAGATGAGGATATGGCAGCCGAAACCATGGATGCTATGCTTTCTGGAAAATTTACCCTTAAAGAAATGCAATCCCAGTTTGATATGATGGGAAAAATGGGGCCTATGAACCAAATCATGAATATGATGCCTGGAATGGGAAAGCTGCCTAAAAATGCATCTCAAATGACCGAAGATAAAATTGACAAATATAAAATCATTATGAATTCCATGACCAATTATGAAATGGAACATCCTGCTGAAATAAAACAGTCCCGAACCAAGAGAATTGCTCGAGGATCTGGGATGAAAAATGAAGATGTTAAAGAACTTCTAAAATATTATAATGTCACTAAAAAAGCCATGAAAGGTTTCGGGAAACGTAAAATGAGTGGACCTATGGGTCAGCTCATGAGACAATTTATGCGTTAATGACTTGTTAAATATGTATTAACATGAATGAATTAAACTTATTCAAATTTCATTTAATACATTATTTTTTTAAATAGAGAATGAAATAGAAATTTCTATCCTAATTCTAAATTCAATAGTGCTAATTTCAAGTTTAAGACAATTAATTAATATTTAATTTAAAAATAGTTTATTTAATGTTACAGGTTAAACAAATGGACCCCTATATAAAAGAAAAAGCTCAAAAAATCAAAGAACAAACTAAAGGAGATATATGCAACCACTGCTTAGGTCGTAAGTTTTCTAATGATCTAGAGGGTCCGGGAAATCCCTTAAGAGGTATGAAAGTTAGAGAAATAATGACTCAAGAAGAAGTGGAATTCAACTCAACTAATCCCTGTGTTATATGTGAAGATTTATTTCAAAAGCTGGAAATTGCTGCGGATAAAGTTGAAAACAAAATAAAAAGTCTGGATATTGAATATTTCAGCTTTTTAGTGGGAAGCAAAGTGGATTCCGAGATTATAAAAAAGGATGAAGAACTGAACCTAACCCTAAATGTAGAAGTAGAAAGTATAAAACGAGAAATCAACCGTGAGCTGGGAAAAATTCTGGAAGAACGTTTAAACACCGAAGTTGATTTTGATAATCCTCAAATAGTTATAAATGCAGATTTCCGTCAAGAAGAACCTAAAATACGTATTCAAATAAATCCACTATTCTTAGAGGGGAGATATAGAAAATTAATCCGTGGAATACCACAAACTAAGTGGCCATGCCGAAAATGCAGGGGTAAAGGATGCGAAGGATGTAATTTCACAGGTAAGATGTATTTGGAAACTGTGGAAGAACTAATTTCTGAACCAGCTCATAAAATGAGTCATAGTAAAGAATCCAAATTTCATGGTGCTGGAAGAGAAGATATTGATGTTAGAATGCTTGGAACTGGACGACCATTTGTATTAGAAATAAAAGAACCTCGTAGAAGGGTTTTAAATCTCGATATTCTCCAAAAAGAAATTAATGAAACTAATGAGGGTAAAGTAGAGGTTCTGGATCTTAAATATTCTGTTAGATCTCGGAAAGCTGAAATTAAGACTTCTTCACCAGATACCTATAAAATTTATCAGGCCTTGGTTGAATTAAAGGATGAAATAACAGAAGATGATCTTAAAAGTCTGAAAACCCTTACTTTAATCAAACAACGGACCCCAATTAGAGTTTCACACCGTAGGGCAGATAAAATTCGAGAAAGGGAAGTTATGGATATCCAATACGAAATTATTGATTTTAAAACCATTATATTGATTATAAAAGGTCAAGGGGGACTTTATATTAAAGAATTAATTTCTGGAGATGAAGAAAGAACCCAGCCCAATGTAAGTCAGGTTTTAGGAACTCCAGCCATCTGTACAGAACTGGATGTGCTAGAAGTAGGTATCTAAAAAGTTACCTTTAGGGGTCAAGGGGAAAATATATTAGTAACAAGAATAAATATCCTATTCTAATAGGTATCGATGATCATTTACAAAATTAAATAATTTGATTATCTGGATTTTCTCTAATTATTACTAGTAATTATGCAAATTTGAGAAACTTAAGCAGCCTATTCAGTGATATCTGCTGTGATCACAATTTTATTAATGTTTACCGGCCGTAAGGCCATTATGGAGGTTTTAAATATGGTGCAAAGATCAAGAGGTTTTAGAAGCAAAACAAGACATAAACTTCAATTAACTAAAAGACCAGGGCGATCCAACCCTATAACTAAAAAGATTCAAAGATTTGATGCTGACGATTTAGTCCACATCATTATCGACCCAAGCGTTCAAAAAGGTCAACCACACCCAAGATTCCACGGCAAAACCGCTAAAGTAGTGGAAACCCGAGGAAGAGCTTACATCGTCTCTTTAAACGATGGTAACAAGGCTAAAAAACTTATTGTAAGACCAGAACACTTGAAAATACAAGAGTGATTCCCATGATAGGGAAAAAGGTTTTGGAGACCGAACCGATCTCCGTTGCCGAGGTCAAAGATATATTAGAAGGATTTGCCCAGGAGCATGAACTCAATTACGAGCAAAACATTAGTCTAGATCATGTAATAAAATTCTCAAAATTAGAATTAGAAGAATCTAATAAACTAATCGGAGAATTAGAAGAAGTGGTCAAGAAGAAATATGCTATTAAAATAACTGATATGTTGCCTGAAGACCTGGCAGACCTTAGATTACTTTTTGCCAAAGAAAGGATCCCTATTAAAAGCGAGGATCTTGAGCAAATCCTGAAAATAGTTGAAAAATACCGGACTGAATAATAAAACATTCTTTGGTCCCAGTTCTTTTTATAAAGAACTAAATAACCCCTTTGCAGTTTGTGATTGGCATGGAAGATTACGCGATTATTCTTGATTATCTACCCCTGGGTTACATCCGGGAAGGTCATTCGACATTTAAAAGAAAACCCGTGGCCCAGGCCATAGGCAAAACAGAATTTACTCTTCTAGAACTTTCTCCTAAGCCGGATGAAGATATAGAAATTCATGAAGATGTTTACATAGGTTCTGGTAAAAGAGAAAAAGTTTCCCGTGTGAATCGCAGGTTAAAGCATGACGATTTAACAGCAACCTCCCGTGTGGAACTGCAATACGTCATTGAAGAGATTATAAATGATGAAGAAGAAAAATATGTCCATTTTTTTAATGACTCAGGACCCATAAGCACTCGACTTCACCAGTTAGAACTGTTACCCGGTATTGGTAAAAAGCACATGTGGGATATTCTTAAGGCTCGAGAAGAGAAACCTTTTGAAAGCTTTGATGATATTAAAAGTAGGGTTCCTATGCTTTCTGATCCTGTTAAACTTCTGGTAAAAAGAGTTCTTATTGAACTTGATGCTGAACCCGCCACTAGAGGGAAAAAAAAATATATATTGTTCACTAGACCCCCAACCAGGCGAAAACAAGTCTAAATTATTTTTTTATTTTAATTTATATTAAATTATTTCAGATTAAATTTTATTTAATATTTTTCTAAATTTGAATCTATAGGAATAAAAAAATGTCCCTTAATGAAAACGGATCAGGGACTATTTCTCTGGCCCAGGAAACTAAAAAAGTTTTACAAAAACACGGGATCCGTTTAAGCCGTAAATTAGGTCAAAATTATCTTATTGATGATTTTAAAAGAAAAAAGATACTTAATTTTGCCAGTTTAACTTCTAATGATATTGTGCTGGAAATAGGTCCGGGTATTGGGACTTTAACCATTCCTATGGCCAAGCAGGCCAAAAAAATAGTGGCCATTGAACAGGACCCTAGAATAGCAAGCATATTAAAAGAGCGTTTGGAAGAAGAAGGCTTGTTTAATGTAGAAGTTGTGGAAGCAGATGCTTTGAAAGTTGATTTTCCCTATTTTAACAAAATTGTTTCTAATTTACCTTATCAAATATCATCCCCCATTACTTTCAAGTTTTTAGAATATAATTTTGATCTGGCGATCTTGATGTATCAAAAGGAGTTTGCTCAGCGCATGAATGCTCCTGTGGGAAGTAAACATTATTCCCGACTATCAGTAATGATGCATTTTAAGGCCCAGGTGAAAATATTGGATAATGTCTCGGCCCAATCATTTGTACCTCCACCAAAAGTGGATTCTAACGTGGTAAAAATGATACCTCTAAAAAGTAGGGAAACCGATGATTTTTTTACCTCTGTTTGTCGGGCCCTATTCCAGCACCGTAGAAAGAAATCTTCTAAATCTTTGAGAGAATCTTTCCATGAAATAGGGAATTTTAAAAAGGAAGAGGTTAAAAAAATTTTAGTTGAATTAGATTCTAAAATGGGAAATAATATTCTGGAAGAGCGAGTTTTTAAATTATCTCCGGAGGATATTTTAGAACTATCCACGAATTTAAAAGAATTATTAAATAAATGAATAATAACTATTTCTATTCATTAATAAACGGAGATTAATTAAATGAGTGAAAATTCCTACCAACTTTTTAAAGAAGAACTACCCTCCCTATTTGAAAATTTCAACCAGTTAGTTGAGGCTCAAAAAGATCTTCCGGGCCTGGATCCTAAAACAAAGCAATTAGTGAATATTGCCATTCAAACTGCACACCAAAATATTAATGGGGTTAAAATGCATGCCGCTATGGCCCGAACAATGGGTGCTACTTGGGAAGAAGTAAAAGGTGCTGTAGCATTAAATCTTCACCTATCAGGACTGGGAAGTATTTTAGATTGTCTTCCTGCAGCCAAAGAAGGATTTGAAATGGAATTAGAATTTTAATACCACATATATTTAACCGTCTATTTAATTCCAGGAAATATGGGATTTAAATGCCAGAATATAATCATATAAAATTTGAAACCTGCAAACAGGTTTATGCACCAGCCGAAGATACCTTTCTTCTAGCTGACAATTTAATAGTCCATGCAGGCAATCTGGTATTGGAAATAGGAACTGGAACTGGGTTGGTGGCATTAAATGCATCTAAAACCGCTTCTAAAGTGGTGGCCACCGATATTAATCCCTATGCCATAAAATGTGCCCAGGCCAATACTCTGCTCAATGAGGTAGAAAATATGGATATTCGTCAGGGCGATCTTTTTCAACCAGTGCCATGAAAAATTTGACCTTATTTTATTTAATACTCCCTATTTACCTAGTTCAGAAGATGAAATTATAGGTGATGAACTGGATGCTGCTTGGGATGGTGGTGCAGACGGACGACGAGTGATTGATCTCTTTTTAAATGAGGTAAAAAATCACTTAAAAGATGGTGGAATCGTACAGTTAGTACAGTCCTCCCTTTCCAATAATGAAAAAACTTGTCAAAAATTGGGAGATATGGGTTTTAAAGTACAAATAACTGCTAGTGAACGATTTTTCTTTGAAGAAATAGTAGTTATTAGTGGTTTTCTTAATGATAGCAATTAATATTTCTAAAAAATATAATTTTCTAATATAAAAAAAATTAAGTAGGGCACTAATGATAAAAATAAAACAATTAAAGGAACTTTCCAAGAAAAAATATGGGTTTAATATTCTTATTGAAAAAGAAGAATCATTTAATCTTAAAAATCAATATATTGATGCAGTTTACAGAGATTTAGTTCCGGATTTCAAGCCAGATACCTTGGAATTTCATGATAATTATTTTAAATTCCTTGATAGCAAAAAAGATATAATTAAACAGATTAAATTGCTTGAAAGAGTGAAAAAACAAATTATTCTGGTTTATATTAATGATGAAAGAATTGTTTCTGCTCTAAAAAAATATCTGGATGGTAAAACCAGAATTATTAGAACCAGCATAGATAGAACCCATGGTTAATATTTCTAAAGTTAAGAATTCAGCATTTGTTATTAATATCTTAATTTAATTTGGCAGTTTTGATTTAGAATCTCTGAATGCATCTGAATGCATTAGAGAAAAAGAAAAATATTTAAATTAATTAATTGTCTTTTAATTCTTCTATTTCTCTTAAAGCATCTTCATTATCAGGTGAAATTTCCAGAACCCTCTCAAAACATTTTAATGATTCTTCTTCTTTTTCAGATCCTTTGTAAACCACGCCCAAATTCATGTAAGCTGCTTCGTATTCTGGATAAAGAGCTATGGCCTTTTCCAATGATTCTATGGCATCATCGTTATTTCCCATACTGGCCAAAACACACCCTTGATAATTCCAGGCCTCTGGTTGTTCACTATCCAGTTCAATAGCTTTTTTAAATGATTCTAATGCTTCTTCGCCTTTTTGCATGAGGAATAAAACATTGGCCCGATAGAAATGTGCTTTGTAATTATCACCGTCCACTTCAATTAAACGGTTCAAGCATTTTAGAGACTCATCATATCGACCCATATCTGCCAGAGTAGTTCCTAAATTATAAATAGCTGGCAAATAGGTATTATCAATTCTTAAAACCTCTTCAAATGATTTTAAAGCATCTTGATCCTTCTGAAGAATGCTGTAAATAACTCCTTTATCATTCCAAGCTTCCAAGAAATCACTATTGAGATTTAATGCCTTGTTTAAGTATTCCAGAGCGGTTTCATATTCTCCCAGGTTAAAATAGCAACGAGACAGATAGTAATTTGCCCATTCACTTTCATCTATTTTTAAAGCCTTCTCAAATGATTCGATAGCTAAAGGAAAATTTTCCACATAATACAATGTCAAACCCTGTCCATAAAGAGCAGAAGCAGTATTTTGAATTTTTAAAGCCTTCTCAAATGATTCAAGTGCTTCTTCATATTTTTCGATATTGCCCAGAGCATATCCCAGCTCAGTGTAGGCCTCTTGAAAATCTGGATCAATTTCTATGGATTTTTGAAATGATTTAATTGCTTCTTCATAGGTTTCTGATTCTGAATATTTTTTTCCTTCTTCAAAGAATGTTTTAGACTTATCTGACAAGATATCTCCTCTTAAATTGATTAATATTAGTTATATTTTATTAAATTAGATTATTGTTATTGTTATTATTAATTCCAATCTTAGGTGATTAATAAAAAAAATTGACCTAACTACTTTAATCCCAATCATTTTTCAAACTGTCCCTATAAAAAAGTGCTTCCTCATTATCTGGTTCAATTTCCAGGACTTTTTCAAAGGATTCTAATGCCAGATCATCTTGACCTAAATCCAGGTAAACATTTCCCAAATTTAAATAAGGTGCTACATAATAATTATTCAATTTAATGGCCTCTTTTAATGATTCAATGGCTTCGTGATTTTGACCAAGGCTAAACTGTACATACCCCAAATAATTCCACAACTCTTCCTGTTCTTTGTCTATTTTAAGCGCTTTTTTAAAGTATTCTACTGATTCTTCTTCTTTTTCCAGAAAGTACAAAACATTACCCTTGTAAAAAAGTGCCTTAAAGTTTTCTGGATCGATTTCTATGGTCCGGTTTAAATATGCCAAAGCATCCTCATATTTACCACTATCCGCAAGAGTGGAACCTAAATTGTAAATAGCTGTTTCATAGTAATTATCAATCCCCAGTACCTGTTCAAAACATTCTATGGCCCGTTCATCTTGTCCCATTATGGTGTAGGCCACACCTAAATCATTCCAGGCCTCAACAAAATCAGGATCCATAGAAAGAGAGATTTCAAAGGAATTAACTGCATTTTCATATTCCCCTAAAATGAGGTGGCAGTCGCCCTTATAGTACCAGACATCCTCATTTTCTCCAATCTCCAGGGCCTGTGAAAAAGAGTCTAAGGATTTTTCATAATCTTCTAATAAGAAAAGTGAAAGTCCCTGGCCAAATAGACCGGGAAATGAATTTTGTATTTTTAAAGCATTGTTAAATGATTTTAAGGCCTCGTCATAGCTTTCCATAGTTCCTAAAATATACCCCAGTTCCAATTGGGCTTCCATACAGAAAGGATCTGCATCTACTGCCTCACGAAAGTAATTCATAGCCTCCTGTGGCTTTCCATAGGTTAATAATTCTATTCCCTTTTGATAAAGTTTTTTAGCTTGATTATTGGTCAATTTATTTCTCCTTAATCTGTATTATTGGTAAATTTTATGTGTAAATGATATTTGATAAAAAGTATAAATTTCACTGGTTTGAAAATAAATTTTCAGCAAATAAGATAATTATAAGGTCTCTATTTTATTATATTAAAACTTACTAATGATATAAGTAAATAAAATATGGAATAATTAATATAAAATTATAAAATATAGAAATTTATTTTTTATTAAGCCCTAAATAATTATTAAAAAAAAAATAAGAATGTTAAATTGTTTAATTAAATAATCCTATGATTAAAAAGAATAATAATGTTCATGAAATCTTAAAATCTCATTTAATTTATTCTTCTATTTTTTCATAATTTCTCCATATTTAAAATAGAAATTTCATCACCAGGATTTAGTTCTAGGGCCTTTTGAAAACACTTTAATGCTTTTTCATTATCTTCCAAGCCCATCCAGGATACTCCTTGGTATGAATAAGGCAAATAATAATCCGAATCCATTTCAATAGCTTTATTTGTAGACTTTAAGGCCTCTTCAAATCGTGAAAGAGAATTTAAGCAGTTTCCCATTTCACACCATGATTGAACATCGTCCACATTAATTTCCAGATGTTTTTCAAAAAAGGGAATGGCATGGTCACATTCATCTAGCCCTAAATGGTTGTATGCTCGAGCATAATAGGTAATTTCTTCTTCAAATCCTTTTTTAATGGCCATGTCAAAGTAATCATTTGATTCTTTAAATTGTTCTAAATCAGACAGTGCATTGGCCTTAAGATAATATAATGATCCCATATTCGGATATTCTTCAATTTGACTTTCAATATATTCTAAAGACTCTTTTAAAGATTTTAATTCGGTGATAGCAAATGATTTATAAGCAATGGCGTTTTCAAAGGTTGAATCAATATTTAAGGCCTTTTCAAAGAATTCTAATGATTTATTGTATTCTTCTTCGTCAAAGAGGTCTAATCCCTGGTCAAAATAATCCCATTTTTCTTTGTCTTTCATGGTTTTTCTCCTGATTTTAATTGTCCTTTTTGGTAGTTTTTTTCTTTCTAAAAATGATTTAAATATACATTCTTAAAAATAATTTTAAAAAAATATTAAATAAAATAAATGCCCATCTAAATATATAATAAATATTTGATCAAATACTTAATACTTGTTTTGTCGGTTAATATATTTTAAAAGATTGTTTAAAAATTTCTTGGTGTAATTAGACAATTTAGAATGATTTTCTAAATATTTAGCGACTGAAGGAGTGATTTGGTAATAAATATCAACCAAAATTCGGCCCCAGATTCTTTTAATAAGGTAATAATCCCTGAAATTCCTTAAAATAATCACTTCCGGAGCATTAAAATCTCCATAAACTGCAGTGGCAATAAAGCATTTGTTTTTGAATCTTTCTTCCCTCACTTTTCCGTCTTCAGGATTCATTTTCAACATATGGTGCTCATTTTCTTCCATTAGCTGACAACCTTGCTCCATTAAATTAAGCATGAATTCCAGGTGCTTTTGATCCTTATCATGACAGTAATTAAGCAGTTCCATTATGGCCGAGCGGTAATTGGTCAATGCCAGAATAATTCCAGGGTGGGCCATTCTAAATTCCCATGGCGGGTCCATGCGTTCCATGTATTTAATTATGCCGCTCATTTTTTTATAATACATGGTCAGATCTTTTTCTTGACATATTTTAAGCCCCATTTCAGAATCATTTTCTCTTAAAATGTCTAAAAAGCCATCTATAATTATCTGGGCCTCTGTGATCTTGCTTTGTATTTTAGTTTCATACATCTAGTAAGAACCCCTATTAAAAAAATGTGATATTAATTAGTTTTAATCAATATTATTAGCTAATGCACTTTTTTTTGGCTTAAACCCTATTTTAAGACGTAATTGTGCTATAAAATTAATTTAATATTGATTTAACCTATTATTTAATCTGTTTCTGAAGAATTTATTATTACTTATAAACCTCACTTTAGAGATTAATTTATAAATATTTATATTAACTTCTTATCAATTATTATTTATCACAAAATAAGAAATAATGAATAAATAATAATTTTAATTCTTTATTTCACCTTAGAGGTGGTTTTATTCCAGATAATCCCTTTGATCTTGAAGATGCACATCAAGAGATAAATAAACTAAAAGAAAGAGTTTACAATCTTCAACTAAGGGAGCGACAATCTCGTGAAGCTCTGATAGGGGCTGAAGAAAGAATAAAAAAAATTTTAGAAAGCACCAGTGATGGATTTGTTTCTTTAGACGCAGAAATGAGAGTTGTTTATTTTAATAGTGCTGCTGAGGAAATTTTAAAAAGAGGACGACACGAAATCCTGGGTATGAATCTTTTTGAAGCATTTCCCAGGGTAAAAGGATCTTTTTTTGAAGAAAAATACTACGAATCAATTGAAAGCGAAAGAAAAGTTTGTTTTGATGCTTATTTTGGAAAATCTCCCCATAAAACATGGTATTATTTTAGAATAATACCTAATTCATATGAAATCTCCATATTCTTAAGAGATATAACTAAAGAGAAAAAAACAGAGCAGATACTATCCCAAGAAAAGGAAAAATATCGCTTGTTGGCAGATAATGCTACGGAGATAATATGTACTCATGACTCTGAAGGGATATGTACTTATATATCTCCCTATATTAAAAAACTCCTGGGATACTCTTCAGATGAATTAATAGGTAAAAACGTATATAATATAATACCTCCATCTGAACGAGATTTAATTAAGCAAAAACAAAAATATCTTTGTTTTAAAAACAAAATAGTTAGTTTAGAACATAGATTAATAAAAAAAGATGGTAGTTACTTGTGGGTTGAGTCCAAAACCAATTCAGTTAGAGATTCAAAGGGCGAATTTCATTATTTTATTGTAACTACTCGAGATTTAAGTCATCATAAAAAAACTGAAAAACATTTAAATGAAACCGAGCATTATTATAGAACTATTTTTGAAAATACTGGAACCGCATCAGTTATTATTGAAAAGGATAAAACAATTTCTCTGGTTAATTCTGAATTCGCAAAGCTTTATGGACTTCCCAAAGAAGAAATTGAAGGCCATTTAAAATGTACATCATTTGTACATCCCAACTGCCAGAAAATGATGGGGCAATATCAATCTCAGCGATTTTCCAATCCAGAAGCAGTTCCTCGGAACTATGAATTTAAGTTTTTAGACCATGAACAGAAATCTAAAGACGTTTTTACGACCGCCAGTATAATTCCCGGTGCTCGAAAAACATTACTTTCCCTAATAGATGTGAGTGAAAGAAATCGTGCTAATAATCGTCTTAAATGGGAATTAAAAGTGAATGAATCCTTAAATAAAATTTATGCACCATTAGTTTCTTCCCAAACAAGCCTGAAAGATATTGCATATGTTATTTTGACTCAGGCCATGGAATTAACTGAGAGTACATCTGGTTTTGTAGGCGAGATAATTCCTGAAACTAAAAACATGCTGATTCTTTCTATGATACCTCCAGTTCCTGACAACTATTATTTTTCCAAACCAATCATACGAACCGGTGAAAATGAGCATGATAGTTTGATGAGCCACAGCCTTAATAAAAACAAGGGTTTTTTTACTAATAATGCATCTCAGCACCATTTATTTAAAAATTTCAAAGGTCATATAAATATTGATAAATTTCTTTCAGTTCCTATTTTAAATGAAGGAATAAATGTAGGTCAACTTGCGGTTTCCAATTCTAAAAAAGATTACACTGAAAATGAATTGGAAGCCCTGGAAAGACTGGCTGATTTTTACACACTTGCTTTGCAGAAAGTGGGAAATGAAAACAAAATCATGGAATCTTTAGAGGAGAAGAAAGTACTTCTAAGGGAAATCCACCATCGAGTGAAAAATAATCTACAGATAATTTCTAGTTTATTGAATCTACAAAGCCAGTATATTGAAGATGATGTAACTCAAGAAGTTTTTATTGGAAGCCAGAATCGTGTACGATCTATGGCTCTGATTCACGAGAAATTATATGGCTCCAGCAGTCTAAATCGTATTGATTTTGGAGAATATGTAGAAAACCTTGCAAAAAGTCTTATAAATAGCTATATAAAAATTCCAAGCAATGTTAAAATGCATATCGACATTAAAAATGTTTATTTAAATATAGAAACCGCAATTCCTTGCGGATTAATGATAAATGAATTAATATCCAATAGCCTAAAGCACGGTTTTAAAGATTCTAAAGGAAACATAAAAATAGAAATGGCACCTAAAAACGAAGATTATATTTTAAAAATTTGTGATGATGGTGTAGGGTTCCCTGAAGAAATTGATTTTAGAAATACTGAAACTTTGGGAATGCAATTAATAACTAGCCTGGTCAAGCAGCTTGATGGCGAGATAAAACTGGTTAAAAGTTCAGGCCCTTGTTTTATTATTCATTTTAAAGAATTATAACCATTATTCCATCAAATACTAAAACAGCATCTCCTTCCATGAAGGCCCCCAGTTCATTTTCGGCTGAATAAACATCTATTTGGAGTTCTCCACCAGGTAAATGTACCAGTACACTTTCTTCTAATTTTTCCAGTTTATTGCCTGCGATGACACAAGAAGTAGCTCCAGTACCACATGCCAACGTAGGGCCTGCTCCTCGTTCCCAAGTAGTCATAATTATCTCTTGAGGAGAAATTAATTCTACAAAGTGCACATTGGTTCTTTGGGGGA
Organism: uncultured Methanobacteriaceae archaeon; assembly: GCA_964444115.1. Classification (GTDB taxonomy): domain Archaea; phylum Methanobacteriota; class Methanobacteria; order Methanobacteriales; family Methanobacteriaceae; genus UBA349. The sequence continues at coordinate 23,535 of CAYUFT010000003.1, read as the reverse complement.
ATGAGGGATGATTTTCAATGGCCGGGCCCCATTTATCAAGATCAATTTGACCAGCATCATCTACAAATATAACTGCATGAGGATTTCCCACACTTAAGGCCGTCATCTGCATGGGCTGTCCTTCTACCTTGAGGAATTTATCTACAAATTCATCTTCTGCCACATCCATGGGTATTTCACTAGTTTTAAATGTGGCTTTACCCATGTTAACCTTGCAAGATTCAACTTTACCATCCAAAAGAGTCATCTCAACTGTTTTAATACCTGCTAAGGTTTCTACATCCATTTTTTCTTTGCGAATAATTCCATTATCATAAACAAACTTGGAAAAACATCTTATACCGTTGCCGCACATTTCAGCTTCACTACCATCTGCATTAAATATACGGAATTTTATATCTCCTTCTCCAGTAGCCGGAGCTATAAATATTACTCCATCAGCTCCTACTGAGAAGCCTCTGCGGCATAATTCCACTACAAGTTCGCTTTTTTTATCTTCACTAACACATTCGCTCTCGCTCTCATCAATTACCACGTAATCGTTTCCTAGACCGTGCATTTTAGAAAATAAAATGTTAACTTTACTCATTTATAATCTCCCTATAATTCCAATACGTCAATTATTATCCCAATAGTTTTATGATTATTTTAAAAGTCTTGCGGGAAGGATTTGTTTATTTAAAACATCAGCAATAGATTCTCTTTCCCTTATTAAATCCGTTTCGCCATCTTTTACCAGTACTTCTGCTGGCCTTGGTCGTGAGTTATATTGAGAAGCCATAGAAAAGGCATAGGCCCCTGCATTCATAATAGCAATGATATCTCCTTCTTCTATCTCTGGAAGAGGCCTATCTCTGGCAAAAAGGTCTCCAGATTCACATACATTTCCAGCGACGTCTATTTCTTCCACTGCTTCTACTTGAGGCTTGTTAGCTACTACTATGTGGTGATAGGAACCATACATAGCCGGCCGCAGCAAAGTATTGAATCCTGCATCTACCCCTACAAATTTACGATAACTCTGTTTTACGGTGTTTACTTTGGCCAATAAGTAAGATGCATCCCCTACAATATATCTTCCAGGTTCTATACACATGGTTGGTTTTCCCAGATTGTATTGGGCCAGTTTTTCCTTGAATAGATCCGTGATTTCTTTGGCAAAGGTTTCAATGTCCAGTATATCCTCTTCAGGAGTATAAGGAATTCCCAATCCCCCACCAAAGTCAATGAATTCAAACTTAACTCCAGCATTCTCTGCAATATCACCTGCAATATCCATAAGAGTGGTTACTGCCAGTTTGAATGGTTCTGGATCCAGAATACCTGATCCAATATGGGTGTGAATACCTACCGGATCAAATCCAAGTTCTTTAGCTAATTTATAAACTTCAACAGCTTCTTTTTCCATTATTCCAAATTTACTCATTTCTCCACCCGTGATACAGTGCTCATGGTGGCCCGCCCCGACCATAGGATTTACCCGGAAAGATATTTTAAAACCTTTAGGATCCACGATTTTGGCCAGTCTTTTAAGCTGAGAAACAGAATCCACATTTAATCTAACACCGCTTTCTATGGCAAACTCCATTTCTTCATCCTTTACATTATTTCCGGTGTAAAGAATTCTTTGTGATTCAAATCCAGTGAGTAAAGAAGTGTAAATTTCCCCAGGCGATACCGCATCTATGCCACTACCTTCTTGTTCTAAAATACGCAGCACTGAAAGATTAGTATTGGCCTTGCATGCGTAGAATATTTGAAAATCATCATAATGCTTGGAAAAAGCCTCATAAACCCGGCGATAATTTTTTCGGACTTTATTCTCATCTATAACATATAAAGGAGTTCCATACTCCTGGACAATCTCTGTAGCGTCGGCTCCGCCAATGCTTAGATTGCCTTTTTCGCTAATTTCTAAATCAAAAACCATCTATAAATCCTCCAAATAAACTTAAGTTAACATCAACTTTCTATTGTTCATTTTATTTAAATTTATAAAACTAATTAAATGAATATTAGATGGCCTAGAAGCTTAATGAAAAAAAAAGTTTATTGCCAATAAACGCATCTAATGAATCTTAAAATAAATAGAACTAAAAAATAATGTTAAAAAATGGAAAAATAAAAATTTAACTAAGTAACTAATTTATTAAAGCATTATTTCTTCTTTAGGGAATCTTATTTTTGATGAAATTTCTTCTAAGGCATATCATAAAACAATGAGCACTGTAAACACAATATTCTCCGGCAATTTCAAAATTCGGGCAAAGCATCTGGATCAAAACTCTGGACAATGCAAGAATCTATTCCCAATGATTTAGCAGCATAACACTTTGAGTAGTTGTTATAAATACATTTTTCTGGGCTTCACAAAGCAATTCTTCGGGTTTTCCTTGAGTCAATATTTTAGCAGCCATTTTATAAAATTCGGCCACATCATCTGCTCAATAATTACACCTCTTTGCATATATTTATTATTTTTAAAGTATAAATTATTTAAAAAAAATAAACAATATGTGAAATCCAAAGGAAAATACCATAAATAAGGAAGAAAAATAAAAATAAGTTAATGATTTTAAAAAAATAGGACATTTAAATTAGGGATTTTTATGATTAAATAGTCATCGTCCCATTTTATTATTAAACTCAAAGGAGAGTAAAATGACAGATAAACCATTTGGACTGGTAGTTAGAGCCATAATCAAAGATTCCGATAACAATATTCTTATTTTAAAACGTGCCCCGGATTCTCGAAGTAATCCCCAGTGCTGGGAACTCCCAGGAGGCAAAGTAGAACCTGGCGAGTCATTTGATAAGGCCATGATAAGAGAGATTAAAGAAGAAACCAATTTAAATATCTCCCTGAATCGAGCAGTAGGTATAGCTCAACAGGATCTTCCCCACATACATTCAGTGCATGTAATAATGACTGTAGAAGTGAATTCTGGAGATTTAAAAATTAGTGAAGAACATACTGAATTTAAATGGACAAATTTAGATAAAATAAAGACTTTAGAGTTATCTAACTGGTTTGAAAGCTTTTTAGAAGAAAAAGATATTTAACCATTTTATAATTATTTATTAATTTAATCCTATTTTTTTGAATTATCTATAAACTACACTGTCAAAAATCTAAATAAAAAGAAAAATTGAAGAATAAATATTTTTTAGGTTTTAAGATATTTTAGCCAGAGCCGCATCCAAAACCTTTACCACCACATCTAACTGTTCCTTAGTAATTATTAATGGAGGTAATAATCGAACTACTGTATCTGCAGTGCAGTTCACAAGAACACCTTGTTCTCGAGCATCTGTAACCACAGCCCCGCAGTTTTTAGTGAGTTCTATACCTATCATCAGGCCCTTACCCCGTACTTCTTTTACTATTTCATATTTAGAAGCCATCTCTTCCAGATTTGCTTTAAAGTAAGCCCCTAATTCTTGAGATTGGTGAACCAAATTTTCATCCAGCACGACCTCAATGGCAGCCTTAGCAGCAGCACAAGCTAATGGATTTCCACCGAAGGTTGATCCATGGTCTCCCGGTTCAAATCCAGAAGAAATTCTCTCATTAGCTAGTATGGCACCAATTGGGTATCCACCACCCATAGCCTTAGCTATAGTAGTTATATCTGGTTCCACTCCAAATAAAGTGGAAGCAAACATTTCCCCAGTACGGCCAAATCCAGTCTGAATTTCATCCATAATCAGTAAAACATCTTTCTGGCGGCAAATATTTTGTACATTCTGCAGATAGCCTTCTGGAGGTACAATTACTCCACCTTCACCCTGAATAGGTTCCAGAATAATTGCTGCCGTGTCTTCAGTTATAGCATCAACCATAGCCCGAATATCACCATAAGGAACGTGTTTAAATCCACCAGGAAGTGGTTTAAATGGTTCCTTATATTTATCCTGACCAGTAGCAGTTACTGTGGCTAGAGTACGTCCGTGAAAAGAATTATCAGTGGATATGATTTCGCCTTTTCCAGTGTATTTTCGGGCCAATTTTATGGCTCCTTCATTGGCCTCGGCACCGCTGTTGGCAAAGAATACTCTGTCATGGGGAGATACTTGAGTAAGTAACTGGGCCAATTCTGCCTGTTCCTGAGTGTAATAGACATTGGAACAGTGAATCATTCTCTGGGCCTGGTGACATATAGCCAGAGCCACTTTAGGATGTGCATGACCTATATTGTTAACTGCCACTCCTGCAAAACAGTCAAGATAGGATTTTCCTTCCACATCCCACACTTCAGCTCCTTTTCCATGCGAAAGAGCCAAAGGCTGGCGACCGTAAGTTTGCATGACGAATTTTTTATCTAAATCCATGATTTCCTGAGTATTCATCATATCACCTGATATTGTTAATTAAAACTAATTATAAATGGTATTGCTGTATTCATTATCATATAAATCCTATTATCAACTAATCCATTAATGGGACTTCATAAAGATTTAAAGTTGTTATATTGAGATATAATTGACATATTACTTTCAATTCATACTTCCCTAATTAGCCCATTAATTAATTAGGAACTTGCCACAAATTTTTAAATACCATTTGTAACCGGCAATTTTATATTTAATTGGTTTCGCTTATTAATAAGTGCTGCTATAATTTTATTGATAGTATTATCAATAATATATAAAATTTTTATTAAAATAAATAGTAAAATAATCAGTCCATTAGTTTGTGAAATTAATTAAAAAATAATAAATGTCTAGATATCCGACATATATTATAAAATATTATTAAAATTTTTAAGCAAATATAATCTGATATCAGGTGAATAAAATGAAAAAAGCTGTTATTGAAACTAAAAAAGGAAATATTGAACTGGTTTTGTTTGAAGAAGACGCCCCAAATACTGTAGCCAATTTTGAAGAACTTGCTAATAAAGGATTTTATGACGGATTAACTTTCCACCGTGTAATCCCTGATTTCGTAATCCAAGGCGGATGTCCTAAAGGAAACGGTACTGGAGGCCCAGGATACACCATAAAATGCGAAATAAATGAAAACAAGCACGTTAGAGGTGCTATGTCCATGGCCCACGCCGGTAAAGATACTGGAGGAAGCCAGTTCTTTATAACTCACTCCCCACAACCACACCTAGACGGAGTACACACCGTATTTGGTAAAGTGACCAATGGGATGAGCGTAGTCAATTCCATCCAGGAAACAGATGTTATGGAAAAAGTAAGGGTTATTGAAGAATAATCCATATCTTTTATTTTTATTATTAATTTTTTTCAAATTTTATATTCATATTCTAGTTTTTAATGATTTAATACCTAGAGAAAAGGGGAGATAATATGAATGAAAATGAAAAAACAAAATTAATTCAAGTAATTGTAATTATATTGGTTTTTTTGCTGGCCCTGGGAATTATGGGACTCTTCCTATTTGTTTGAATCTTGTGAAATCCAGATTTAGTAAGTATTAATATTACCTTATATTAATTTTACCCATATAATATTGCTCTAAAACAATGCCATAAACATTAGCTATTTCTTTAGTGATTTTAAGGTGATTATAAGAATAATTTTCTTCTGGATTGGCTGCTACTATCTGTCCCAAAATCTTATCTTCACTTTTAACTGCCACCGAAAGAAATTGATCAACAGGTTCGTGTCCTGGAGGGAGGCCATGCGCTGCTGGGTGATTTTTAGGATTATGGGTAAAAAATGATTCTCCTGTGTCCAGAGAATAACCTAAAAGGCCACCGTACGTTCCATCCTTTCTGATTTTAAATCTTGCTTCCCCTAAATCTGCATAATACTGGCATCCCTTTGTTAGGTGAGAAAATGAAATACCTACACTGTCCTTATTTTCTGGGTCAACAAATGCAACATAACAGTTTCTACTTTTAGTAAGAGCCTTAACTTCATCAAATACTACATTTGAAATTTCTTTCAAAGAATATTCGTCTAGCATGCCTAAAATTTTATTTTTAGCATTGTCCAGATTATTTTCTGTAGAATTCTCACCGAGCATTTTAGTTTCCTCTTTACTATTAATAAATATTAAAAATCCTTTATTTACTTCAAATTCTATTAAACATTCATGAATATTAATAATAATTAATTAGTATACAAGACCTATCTTTTTTATGTTTTTGATGGCTTTAATTTATCCAAAAGCCCAGATTTGCGAGCATAATGGAACAGATACAGCTGAGTGTAGCCTGCATAATCACCAAACTCTTCCATTCCAAATTCCCTTATTTTAGGAACCGAAATATCTTTTCCATCAAAATATAGGTGACAAATTATTCTTTTTATCCATACATCCACTGGAAATGCTTCCCCCATGCCAAAACCATACAACAAAATGCAGTCGGCCACTTTAGGGCCTACACCAGACAGTTCCAGCACAGTTTCAAAAGCATTTTCATAGCTCATCTTAGCCAATTTATCTAGTTTTATTTCGTTTTCAATCATTTCAGCTGCTTTAATGATGTATTTAGCTCTATAACCCACCCCGCAAGATTGAAGGTTGTTGGTGAATTCAAAATCTTCAGATAGGTGGTCTTCACATCTTTGCATCTCTTCCAGATCGTGTTCGGGTAATTGAGAGATTATTTGTGGGGAAGGAAAAGTATAGAATTTTTCAATGCCATATGAATACTCTTGGCCCCATTTACTCTTTATATCTTGTATAGAGCGACTCCACCTTACAATTGAACAGTTAGCAGAGGATATTGACGAAATTATACATTCAAATGGATCATGGGCCATGAATAATCTCATTCCCTTGCAAAAATCAATGGTAGGTTTCAAATTAGGATCCTCTATTAAAAAATCGTAGAAATGATTTAAATCAAAGTCCAAGTCGAATATATAATTAATTTTTTGTTTTAGGACCGTTTCTGAGATTTTATTAAGTGATTCTGCATTAATTATTAATGAATCATCCCTTTCAGCTACTTTTAAAAGACAAAGTTCATTTTCTATTAAAACCAATTCTTGAAAAATCCCATTTTTCTCTTTCCATGCTGGTTGAGAAGTTTGGCCACTATTAATAGTTAATGAAAGGTTGCAAGGGCCTTTAAATTCTTGAAAATTGATTAAAAATTCCATGGTTATCATTCCATTTTTAAATATTGATATCAAATTAATGAAGAAAAATTCAATAAATAATTTATAATTTTGTTATAATTAATGTTTGAGTTATTATGAGCATGTAATTAAGAATTTTTACATATTATCAAGTTACTCCAACTGTGAAATATCGACGGAATTTCGCAAAATTACTTGCTTTTTTATCAATCTTAAGGTACTCAAATAAAGAACTATTTCTTTTATTTCCTTTAGAAAAAGCACTTCTTAAGCTCAATAGAACCAATATAGCACCTAAAAATATGTCAATAGATGCTATTGTGGCCGGATCAGCATGACCAGTGTTTTGTAGAGCATTTCCCATTAAAAAGCCAATTAATACTGTGAATAATAGTACAAATACAGCTCCCAAATAAAAAGAGAATCCTGAAAGCTTGGGATTATCAGTCATAGACATTATAATTAAAAAAACAGACAATGCTGTGGGACTAACTGCCGCCGCCCATGATAAAGGCATTACTATGGCCATGAGATTTGAATCTATTATATTATTCAACCCCTGTATGTGATTTAGCATATTATTAATTAGAATATGAATTTTAATTATAATTTGAAATTAGAAGTTTAAAGAATTTACTAAAAACTCCAAATAGTTTAAATCTAGTACTCCTTAAGATCCAACACTGCAGGGCCATGTATAACCTTTCCTCGGTGATTAAACCGGGCTCCATGGCAGGGACAGTCCCATGTCTTTTCTGCATCGTTCCAAACAAGTAGACAACCCATATGAGAACATATAGCTTGAAGTCGGTATATTTGGCCAGTATCATCTTTATAGACTGAAAATTTATCTTCAATAACTACTGATTCTCCTTGAGCAAGTTCAGGAAGTTCCATATCCTTAGGCCAGGCCACATTATCTTCTCTAAAATTTTTTACTAATTCTAATTTGGATTTTAATGAATCAATTTCAATTATTTCCTCAAAATCTTCATTTTTGAATCTCATTGGATCAAAAATCTCAGCTAAAGGGTTTTTAATGTCATTAATCAAATCTGTAATTAACATAGCTGAGGTAGTACCGTGAGTCATGCCCCATCCACCAAATCCGGTGGCCACATAGACACCTTTTTGAGAAGTTTCTCCAATAATAGGGCGGGCATCTGGAGTGCCATTGTCCTGGTTTACCCAGTGATATTCTATTGATTTAATATCAAAGTTTTCTTTAACGTATTTTTCCAGATGCTTATAACAATTACGAGTATTTTTCTCTCCCATCGTCTGGTGTTCCCCGGCAATAATAATCAGCCGGCCCTTTTCAGTGGGAGTGGAACGATAGGTGTGAAATGGATTTACACATATAAACATGGCCTCTGGAAATTCTTCATTAGAATAATAGGCCAGTATATAAGATCTAGTTATTTTTAAATGATTATAAAGACCATCTGGATCATATACTGGAAAATGTGAAGCCACTACTACATTATCTGCATATATGAATCCTTGATCAGTTATTACTTGATATTGATTTGATTTAGAGCCCCCATGTTCCAAATTTACTTCATTTAATTCTTTAGAATCCTTTTCCCCATTTGATAGTTCTTTTAGATCTAAAAATCTCGTATTTTCAAATATATAACTTCCGTCTCCCGGTATTTCACTAGCCAGGGCCCTTAAATATTTTCGAGGATGGAATTCTGCTTGATTTTTGTAAACTAATCCTGCTTTTGCACTTTTAGAAGTGGGTATCTCTGTTGTATATTCGGCAGGTACTCCTAATTTAGGAATAAGTTCTAATTCGGATTTAAATAAATCAATTTCATCTTCAGATTCTGTATAAAAATAACAAGGAACTCTCCTAAAGTCACAATCAATATCATATTCTGAAACCAGTTCTGCCACGGTTTCCACTGATTTCATATTGGCCTTAGCATATAATTTAGTTTTTTCTTCCCCGATATTTGGTATTTGAAGAGAATAAAAAGTGTGGGCGCTGATTTTAGCCGTAGTAGAAGCCGTGACATCTTTAACAATTCTATCTGATTCTATTACAGCCACTTTTTTTCCTGATTTTTTAAGCATTAATCCTGTGGTAATCCCAGTAATTCCTCCCCCAATTATCACTACATCCACATTAAGGCCTTTTTTTAGTTTAGAAAATTCAGTTTTTGGGGTGGAAGCAATCCAAAATGGTTTTGCTTTTCCAGGAATTTTATCAGACATTTTACATCTCCGAGTAAGATTTAAAGATTTTAGAATAAAATTAATGTTATTATGAATAATTAAGAAATTTGACTATATATTAAGAATTTTAATCTAATAATGGTATGTTTTAGAAGATATTTAATATTTTATTAATAGAATTGTAGTAATTAAGAATTTTTATTGTCCCATCAGTCATACATTGCAAGTGTAAAAATAATTTTTAAAAAGATATAAACGAGCTGTTCATGCCCTCAAACCATATAATCTCCTTTTTTCAAAAATAACAAAACTTTCTTCAAACAAAAAAATTACTAATGATAAAAAACATAATATGAATATATAATTTTTAAAAGAGTTTTTATCATGTCTCATTTTAAAACCATAGACCCTAAAGATGCACTTAAATTAATGAAAGAAGATTCTGAAATTAGTATTGTAGATATAAGGCCCCATGTTGACTTTCAACGTGAACACATCCCCCATGCCCAGAATCTAGATTATGATGGTCATCGCTTCCAAGAAAAAGTAGAAAAACTGGATAAAAATAAGATTTACCTAATTTATTGTAAGTCCGGGGTCAGAGGAGAGTATTTTATGGGAAAAATGCGAGAATCAGGCTTTTCAAAAGTTTATAACATTTTAGGTGGTTTTGTGGCCTGGAAAGTCAGTAATTTACCACTTACCGGTGATTAAATTGAGATTATCACTATTTCTATATTAAAATAAATTTTTTATACACTAATTTTAATTTTCAATTAAAAATAGGAGATGGTGAATTGGACATTAAAACCTTGGAAAAAGAAAAAATACCCTATTCTGAATTAGAAGAATTAGAAAAAGAATGTCTTTCACCGGATAAAGAAAAAAAGGACGGTATTTCAAGTTTAGATGATGAAAAAGATATTATTTCTAATAATATTTTGTCCAATATTCACCATTATGATGTTATTATTATAGGAGGTGGCCTTACTGGACTTCGAGCTGCACTGCAAGTGTCTGATGCTCAGCTAAAAGTGGCTATAATCAGTAAAGTTCATCCCCTACGTTCTCATTCTGTCGCCGCCCAGGGTGGAATGAATGCCTCACTGGCCAATGTTCCTGGCCCTGATGGAACAGTTGATAACTGGAAAATTCATGCCTATGACACTGTGAAAGGATCTGATTATCTGGCCGATCAGGATGCTGTAGAAATAATGTGTCGAGAGGCCCCGTCAACAGTTATTGAACTGGAACACATGGGAACTGCTTGGTCACGTTTAAAAACTGGTAAAATCGCCCAAAGGCCATTTGGAGGGGCAGGTTTTCCAAGAACATGTTATGCAGCTGATAAAACCGGGCATAATGCCCTCCATACATTGTATGAACAGGTCACAGCCAAAGATATCCCCATTTATGAAGAATTTTTTGTAACTTCCCTAGTAACTGAAAATGGACATTGCCAGGGGTGCACTGCCCTAGAAATTCTTACCGGAAAAATTCATGGATTCCACTCGCAAGCTGTACTTATGGCCACTGGAGGATTTGGTAGATTATTTAACAGCTCCACCAATGCTCTCATAAATACAGGTGATGGTCATTCCTTGGCCTTAAATGCAGGAGTATCATTAAAAGATATGGAATTTGTTCAATTCCATCCTACCACATTATACGGGACCAATATATTGATAACCGAAGGAGCACGTGGCGAAGGAGGTATTCTTCTTAATAAAAATGGTGATCGTTTCATGGAGAATTATGCTCCTAATTCACTGGATCTGGCCCCTCGAGATGTGGTGGCCCGAGCTATAGAAACTGAAATTGCTGAGGGAAGAGGATTTAAGGGAGGATATGTCCATCTAGATCTGCGTCACCTAGGTGATAAACTTATAAAAGAGCGTTTACCTGGCATAAGACAGATATCCATTGATTTTGCAGGAGTAGATCCAATAACTGATCCCATACCTATCCAACCAGGTCAGCATTATTCCATGGGAGGAATTGATGTTGATATGAGTGGAAAAACTTCTCTTAAAGGCCTCTATGCCGCTGGAGAATGTGCATGTTTAAGTGTTCACGGGGCCAATCGCTTAGGAGGTAATTCCCTTTTAGAAACTGTGGTTTTTGGACGGCTGGTGGGAGATAGTATAATAAGAGAAATTTCTAAAGATCAATGCCCAGAATCTAACAATCTGGAACCTGTAAAAATGGCCATTGGTGAAGTAGATAAGAAAATAAAAGACATTTTATCAAGGAAAAAAGGTAAAAATCAGTTTAAAATTAAAAAGAGATTAAGTAGAATTATGTCTACTAATTTTGGCATATTTCGCCATCAGAATCGAATGGGAGAAGGCATCTTAGAGATAAAAGAAATTAAAAAGCAGATATCTTTGGTCAAAATAGATAACAAAGAAAAAGCCGTGAATCAAGCAATTATCCATTTTTTAGAGCTAGAATATCTGGCTAATTTGGCAGAATCTGTGGCCCTTGCCGCCATAAATAGAGAAGAGAGCCGAGGTTCCCATGCCAGAATAGATTATCCACTACGTGATGATGAAAAATTCTTAAAACATACCATTATTTCTCTTAATTCCGGAGAAATTCATATTTCTTATAAACCAGTTAATATAGGTATATTTGAACCTAAGGAGCGTGTTTATTAGTGAAATTGAAAGTTTACCGTTACCATGAAGGAATGGATTCTCCCACTTATGATACATTCACTATAGAATATGAGTCCGGAATAACTGTTCTTAAAGCTTTATTCAAGATTCAAGAACTTTTTGACGATTCTTTAGCTTTTCAGTACTCCTGTCGAGGAGCTGTCTGCGGAACCTGTGCCATGCTAATAAATAAAGTCCCTAGATTGGCCTGTAGAACCCAAATAAAGTCATTATTAAAGGATGAATCAAAAATTTCACTTTTTCCAGATCCTAGCATTGGAAAAACAATTGAATGGAATCCCCAAGAAGAAATTCTAGTAGAACCTCTTCCCCATTTTAAAGTTATTAAAGATCTTATAGTGGATAGAAGAACATTTTTTAAAGCATATAAATTTGTAGAACCTGTTTTAAAGCCTTCCCCTCTTGAAACAGAAACTGAACGACTTATGGATCCTGAAAAATTATCTGATCTGGAATTATATACCAATTGTATTCTCTGTGCATCTTGTTTCGGGGCATGTCCTGTGGATGGTAAAAATTCAAAATATCTGGGCCCCGCCGCACTGGCCAAGCTCTATCGTTTCCATATTGATTCACGAGATGATGACCAATTACGACTGGAGAAGGCAGATATTCCTAATGGATGGTGGGCCTGTGAGTTCCATGGAAACTGCCGCCAGGTCTGTCCCAAGGGAGTTCCTCCAATTATGGCCATTGGACGAGCAAGAGCTGAATTAATGAATAAAAAGGAAAATAAAGAAACTGATTAATAATATTCTAATAGTGTTTAGGTATTCATAATTAAGAAGCAAATAATGAAGTACATCTGCAACTATTGTAATGTTTTTGCTTATGATGAAGAAAAAAGAGATTGGAATGCTGATCTCGAGCCAGAAACATTAGTGAGAGACATTCAATAATTGGAGGTGTTAGAGAGATATTCTGGTAAAATAGAAAATTTAACACCTTTTACATTTATTTTTCTTATTAAAGACATACAGATTTTATTAAAAATATATGGGTCAATTGGAGTGCTTTAAATGGAAATAGGAGAGATAATAGAAATTATTTCTTAATTTGGAATTTTTAGGAGGTATAAAATGGAAGAAGATGATTTTAATAACTTGGATGAATTAACAAAGGAAAATATTGCTTTGGCCTTGTGGATGAAGGAATTCCAAGCCAAAGAAATACCACAAGATGTAAAAAAATGCATTTTAAGTGATAAAAACGGTTCTGATGCATTTGGTGAGAGGATGAAGCATCGCATACAGGATTTACTGAATAATCCAGATTCATTTACCCCTAGTTACCAGAAAAGGTACCAGGAACTTCTCAAACACTGCTCTTCATTGACTTCACTGCAGGCCTATGCCATGAATCATCTTTTAGGAATGGACAGCAGCCGCGGCTACAAAAAAATTCCTGAAAAATCAAATATTGAGTTTCCAAGAGACTTTGCACCTCAGCTGGGCTATCAAGTAGGGTGGCACTTCTTTGTAGGTAACTGCCGTGACACTCAACAGCGGGACTATGGCATTCTGGTTTCGTTCTATCGTTATTCTCTACTACCTCCAGATATGGCCCATAGTTTTGGTTTAACAGATTGGGAAAATCAGATATTTGAGATGCAGCTAGCCATAGCCAAAGCTGGTGAAGAACACCTCCAGAGTAGACCATTTGCTATTGCAGGGACTACTGGACTATTAAAATTTGCATCCACTCCTTTTAATTATGAAGCCGGGAAAAACAGGATAATTTCTGAGAAAAAAGATGAGCTATTCCCTCTCCGAGTGCAGGCTTGGGGTGTGAATCAGGGTAGTGAAAAGGATGTGGAGATGGAAATCGATCTCAAATTCTCTTCTAATAAGGATTTTCTCTTACAGGGAAACCAGGGGTGTCTTCCGTGCTGCTGTGACATTGGAACGCTTTATTATTCCGCTAACCATCTTCAGCTGGAAGCAGGCAGTACCTTAAAGCTGGATGGAGAGGAAATAACCTTTGAAGAGGGCAAATTCTGGTTCGATCACCAGTGGGGCAATGCCCTGGAACCTCTGGGAAACTCCCGGTGCAAGGTAGTCCGAGCAGCCAGTATACTGGCTAAACCATCACATTCCAGAGGATGGGACTGGTTCATGGCCCAATTCGAGGGATATCGAGAAATGACAATGTATGCACCCCATACAGATAAGAATTTGGAATTTTATTGGCTAACTGGGCCCCACCCACCAGGAGTGATGACCGTAGACGTGAAGGGGCAGTTCATAGATTCAGAAAACAATGTAGTGGATACTAGAGGGACTTTGAAAATCGATAAATGGGTTAAAAGTGTAAAATCGTCCCATCCAGAGCATTATTTCATCACCAATACTTGGTATCCTGATCACTGGGAATTCAAATTCCAGAATATGGTTCCCGATGACATAAGTCACTTCACCATGACCCCTATTGTTCAGGGAGGCCAAACCGGTTACAATGCCAGTGGGGCTCAGTACTCTGAAGGTGGAGTTTACATAAAAAATATGGATAGTGAACTAATAGGTAAAGGATTTGCCGAGTCAGTTTATTATGCCAATGCCCATTCCAATATCTTTCATCTGGCCGGTATTCCAGACACCCCGCAAATGCACGAACTGGTAGAGCCGCCTGAAGCATCATCCTGGTTGAAGTTACAAGGCTTGCTGTACATGGCCTGGCCGCCTCATCAGAAGAAAATTAAAAAAGTACTGGAAAAATGTCTAGAGCAGGGATTACCAGAAGATTTCCTTGATTAGTTCATTTATTAATACTTTTATACTATTAAATATTGTTTTAAGGGAAATATATGTATTATTGGATCGAAATTTTAAACAATTTGCTTAAGGGATATTAAAATAATAATAAATTCAACTGAAAATATCCCTTCGACGGTATCCCCACAGGCCAACAAACATTAAAACTACTGCTACAATAAAAATTAGCCCTAAAGATATACTTATGGTGTCACCGGCGAATAATTTAGGTACTTGAGTAAATGGTGATAAATTTAGTATCCACTGACCGATATCAAAGAATTCACCCAGCAAATCAATGACTAAAAATAATACCAGAGCTACCCAGCTTAAAAAAGTTAATCTAAGAACAATACAAACAAAAACACAGTGATTCCAGTAAGTATCCATACTGCCGGCAGATATACCAGAGAACGAAGCCAGTATTCTCAGAATATCTTGTGAAAAATTACCACCACTGTATCCATAAACCAGTGCGAATACAGTCACTATCAAAGCTAGGCCCAGAACAGCAAATATAAGGTTACTGACCATCCATTGACTTCTACTAACAGAATTAGTTAGTAACATTCTGAATAGAGATTAATGAAACTAGCCGCAGTGCCTACCATCAATAGAACCAAGAAAAGTATGAAAACCGGGAGGATATTCTATATCTGCGTAAAGCCAGTTTTATCATAGACCCAGTCCCTGCAAGGCTGTCAAGATTTAGTGACATCTAATCACTTCCCAGTTTCTTCATCAGAACTATGTTCTTAAACATAATAACGGATAAATAACTCTTCTAATGTGGGAGGAGTACTTATAAGGGACTTTATTCCAAATTGAGTCAAGTGTTTCACTATAGAATCCATATTTTCCACATCTACGCTGAAATGAGTGTGATTTCCATCAATTAGATTATGTACCCCATCCATGTTTTCCAGATCATTAACGGGCTGAAAAGACCCTAGGGTTATGGAAGTACGGGTCAGGTGTTTTAATTGGCTGAAAGTGCCACTTTCAATGATTTCACCTTCTCGGATTATGCTTACCCGGTCACAGAGAGCTTCCACCTCAGCCAAGTGTGGCTGGAGAGCAAAACCGTTTTTCCATCGTTTTTCAGTTCTTTAATGCATTTACGAAAAAGCTCTTCCATTAAAGGATCTAAGCCCAGTGTAGGCTCATCAAATATGTAGAGTTCCACATTCGAAACCAGGGCCGATATGAAAGCAACTTTTTGCTTGTTTCCAGTGGAATAAGCACCACATTTTTTAGTAGGGTCTAATTTAAATCGTTTTATTAGCTTATCTCGGCGTTCTATATCAAATTCTCCCCTTAATTTACCTAAAAGATCTATTACCTCCCCACCAGTAAGATTAGGCCATAAATTAACTTCACCCGGAACATAAGCAAGCTTCTTATGGATTTTTACTGCATCATGCCAGGGGTCTTGGCCCATGAGCTTAACTTCCCCTTCATTCTTTCTAAGCAAGCCCAGGAGAATTCTTAAAGTGGTGGATTTACCCGCACCATTGGGGCCAATGAATCCGTACACTTCTCCTTTTATAATTTAATTGTTTAAAACTTTTAATCCTTATTAATAATCCAGATTCTTTTAATTGGTGACCTTGCTTCTTAGATTCACAAATAGGCGAATAATAATAATAATAATAATCCCTATTTAATTAAGTGAATAAAGATTTAAAAAAATTTGAATTTATATTAATAATTCATCTAAATTTCAGAACATTTAATAATTTTTAAATTATAATACCCATCAAATGTCAAAATAGCAAAATAAATAGTGATATTATGTCCACCATCAAGAATATTAGTCCATCAGAAGCCCAAAACTTAATTAAAAACTATCAAATAATTATTTTAGATGTGCGAGCACCTTGGGAATTCGCAGAAGGTCATATAAAAAATGCCAAGAACCTGGATTTCACGGATCCTGATTTTTCGGACAATTTAGAAAAGTTGGATAAAGATAAAAAGTACTTAGTTTACTGTAAAACTGGCCGCAGAGGAGCTATGGCCTTGGGAGTAATGGAAAATATTGGATTTAAGAACCTTTATAATTTAATTGGAGGGTATAATGCCTGGATGAAGATTATTGTTCATCCATAATATATTCGTAATCTAAAATATTTTTCCAACATAACAGTACCGGAAGTCCATAATTAATAAAAAAATAAACAAAGATAAGTATTTAAAAAAGTTTGGACAAATAATTAATAGGTAGTATGGAAATTTCACAAAACATTTTCTACATAATAATGGCAATCATAGTACTTGTTGGAGTAATTATTGTCATTATACAATGGAGCAGGGTTAGAAAATTAAATAAAGATGTTGAATTCCTTGACAGCTTGACCAACCAAAGAAAAGAAGATCTTTTTAGAAGTGGTCAGGAACCTCAGAAAACCACAAGCATAGTTTTACTAAAGGCACAAGAGAAAAATCTAGCCCAAATTATGAAAATAATCTCTAATTTAATGTATAAAAATGGATGCCTACCAAATCAAATAAATATAAGGTTTAAGCGTCTAGAATCAAATACAAGGAATAAAAAATTCCAAAAACTACTTTGGGAAATAGAAGAATAAAAACTTGAATAAAGTTTAAGATAATATCCAAGGGGGAAATATTTATGACACCATTAGAATTTTTAGTGATTCTAGTATTAGTAGCCGTACTGGCTGTCCTTTTATACTCCTATTTGCAGAATAACCGTGAGTTGAATCTGGGTAAGGTTAGAAGCGATGCTACCGGTTTAGGACAAAGAGTATATGGTGAGGCCAGTGATTTCGGTGAAAAAGTTCAAGGCGGAGCAAGTAATTTAGGGGAAAAAGTGTCTGGAGAGAGTACTATGTCAGGAATGAGTGAAAAATTGAATGTTACTGGGGTTAGTGAAAAGGTTTCTGGAGTCGGTGAAAAAGTCTCAGATATGGGTGGAAAAATTAAAGATAAAGTAAGCACATCTAGTTCCACCGATGATTTATCAGAACGTATTGATCTGTTTATGAGTGAAAAAAGTGACCAAATGATAGAAGACTGGGAACTCGCCACCAAAAATGATATTACTGGACTAGAAAAAAGATTTGAAACGGCAACACGAAATATTGGCGATCTAGAAAAAAGATTCGATGAATACCAGGGATCCACTAACAAAAAACTCGAAAAAATTGAGGAAAGACTGGAAAAATTAGAAACCACCGAATAATATGAACTATAAAATTCGTTTTTAATAGGAAGAATAAAGGCCTAATTTCTTCCGAGTTGTATATTTCTAATTTATATAATCTAATATGAAAGAAAAAAAATATTCATCTAATTTAGAAAAGGAGATGGAATTATCTTCTAAGATGAATAAACAATTATCTCCCACTCGAGCCGTCCTAAGATTAATAGCCGGGTTTTTTGCCCTGTTTTTATGGCTTCTTTTAGGTGTTCCTCCCACATTAATCTATTCCTCAGGCATCCAAAGTTTTATTGGAACATTTTCATTTTTTATTAGAAATCCCATCATATTTCTACTCATAGCATTCCTTAACATCATTTTAGGGACTCTTGAATTCATTTTCCTGGGAGTATTATGGTGGAGCGCTTTTCACTGGATCTGGTCCATAAGATGGTTCTATGGATATGAGAAGTATCGAAATTTGAAAAATCCAGATGAATTAATAAAATATCAGCTTAATAGGCCTGATTAAATACTTATTTTTAATTTCATGAGTTTTTTGGCAATTTACCTAATAATGACTTAATTTTGAGCATTATAATTCCTTTTTAATATAAATCCTTATATTTTGTTTTAAATAATATTTAATGATTTTTAAAATAAAAATTAAAATAAAAATGGTTAAATAAGCATTTAATAATAAAAAAGGCCCGAACCATTTCTGAAAAAAATGACCGGGCCTTAGGTTGCTATAAAATTAAAATAATCTCTTATTAAAATTTTATAGAAAATAAAATTGATTTAATAATTCATTAATTAAATTGATAATTCTAGGAAAAATATTTTAAAAATAATAACTCGAAAAATAATCAGAAAAAAACAAGTTCAATATTTTTGCTATCACTATATAGAGCGACTTATCAGAAAGTACAATCTTGAATATTGACGCTTATTTTAATATATTTAATTCTAAATTTGCTTATTTTTTAAAACATTCCTTAGAAATTCCTTTAAAATTTACATGAAAATTATTTTGATAAATTTTTCAATTTGAATGCAAATATAAATAATTAATGGGAAATATTTACCCAAACTCAAGCTTCTTTGGATAGATTTTCCTGACCAGCGCCCAGAAGACCGTGAGTTATAGCATAGGCCACCAGGGCTGAAATGAAAACCGGAAGAGTGTCTGTGGGTGATAATCCAATGATGACTATACCAATGGCACCTAATGCAATGGGAATAGGTACCACTGCAGCAGGTACAGCTACAATCATACATCCCCAGGCCAGACCCGGTGGAATTTGAGGGAAAAGTACGGTGATAATTGAACCGATACAAGCACCCACAAATAAAAGAGGAAATATAGGTCCTCCAATAAATCCAAAATTTAGGGCCCCGCTCAAGGCCAATAATTTTGCCAGTGCAAATACTAAAAGGAGAACGATTCCAATTTCTGCAGCCTGAGAAGTTACAATAGACATTTCCGTAGTTCCCAGTCCAATGGTGGAAGGTATAATCACCGCCAGCACGCCCAGGAGAAAACCCCCTAAAGTGCTGCGCAATATGGGTTTACTGTTTAATGGCTCCACTGCACGTTGAAGAACCTTGTTAAATATGACAAAAACCAGGGCTATGGGTACTGCTATAATACCCATCAGAACACCCGCCCCCAGATGCCATAATTGAAGATGGTAAGCAGGAGGTGATAGAATACCCAGTAAAGATGAATAGTTAAGGTCATTAAATAAATAAAAAACAGCAAAACCAATTACTGCTGCCATTCCAGCAATAAAAAGTGTTCCATAATATATGACATTTTGTTTATGGTCAGTTTCAAGTAGCATCAAAATCATAACCAGAGGGGATGAAAATAGGCCGGCATAGGCACCTGAAATGCCACTAATGACATTAATACGAGTGGTTTTCGGATCCATATTACGTTTTTTGGATATCCAGGTTCCCAGTCCAGCTGCTAAAAAACCGGACGGAACTTCTGGACCTAGACTAAAACCAGCAAGCAATGATATAAATGATGCCAGAAGAGACGAAGGTACTGGTTTTGGATCTAAATACCCATCATCCATAGCTTTAAATGCATCCAGCTGTTGGGCCGAGGTATAACGATGAATTATACCCACCAATAATCCCGCCGCAGTCATGACTATAATCATCCACCAAGGGCCAGAGAATAATGCCCAATTCTGGCCCATGTTCGGGAACAAAATGCCTTGACCCATATCCATGAGTAAAATGAATAAAAATACACTTATAGCACTTAAAATACCTAAAAATATGCCCCAGCCCATACGTTTCCAGTAAATTTTTGATTTCAGATTAAAATCATCGGACATTAGAAAAATCCTCCCACTTAACTCTACATCCTAGTTAAAATTGCTATGGGGTGGTTTGAGCACCCCATTGATAAGTATATTTTGTTTTTTATGATATAAATAATATAAAATGAGAATATTTTATTCTAATAATCAGTATCTTGCTTTAAAATAAATAAAAAGGTCATTTTAATCAAAATATAAATAAAAAAAAGCCCAAACCATTCCTGGAGAGATGATCGGGCCTTAGATTAAATTGAATATTATTTTTGAATAATTCTTCTTGAAATAATGTTCAGAACTTAGTTAAATTTATAAAGATTATACAGTTGAAATCAACCTTTAAAAAGAATTCATAAAAAAGAATCAATATTTTTGCTATCACTATATAGAGCAACCTATCAGAAAATAGTATTCAGGATATCTAATCTTATTTTCATAAATGATATTCTAAATTTACTGATTTTCAAAAACATTCCTTAGAAAAGCTTTAGAATAAATATATTTGAGACTTCAATCAATAATATAACTAATTAATTATGAATCTAAAAAAATAGGGCGAAGAATATGACTGAAGAATATAAAATACCACCTTTTCTAAATCAAATTGTTATCATAGCCGTGATTATATTAGCTTTTATAGGAATGAAGTACATTGCTCCAATTCTGGGACCAGTGCTCATTTCTATTTTCATTGCCATACTCATTTATCCCTTTTTAATGTGGCTTAAAAAGAAAGGATTTTCTTACAATGTATCTATTCTTATAACCATAGTGGCCACTTTTGTACTAGGAGCAGGCCTATTGGCAATTCTAGTTGATAGTTTAAGTCAGCTGGCAGCAGCAGCACCTACCATAACCATCGATCCTAATTCTATCCTGGCCACTTATGCCAATCAAATCATCCAATTCCTCCTCTCCAATATACCCTTTGAAGATATAGCGGGTATTATAGAGATAGGGTTCTTTTTACTATTTGCAGTTATATTCCTAATTTATGAGCTACCTTATGTAAAATCAAGGCTTATAAAAGGATTTGGTAAAGATAGTCCCTCCTTAAAGAACACTTTTGACCTGATTAGGGACTTTATTGAATACTTTGTAATTCGGATAAAAGTGAACCTATTCGCAGCTGTGGGCTTTTTCGGTGTTTTTTTACTCTTTGATATAAACTTTGCAGTTCTTTGGGGAATATTAACCTTTGTCTTAGGATTTATCCCCTATATCGGAATTATGCTAGCAGCCATACCACCTATTCTTATTGCCTGGGCCAAATATGGAATATGGGGTGCACTGGGCATCACTATCCTGTTTGTTATAATCAATACCATCGCCGAAAGTTTTGTATTCCCTAAACTCACAGGTAAAGGGCTCCAGATATCAGTTTACATAGTATTTATATCATTATTCATCTGGGGCTGGCTTATGGGATTAATTGGAATGTTTCTGGCCGTGCCTTTGACTATAGTGGTTATAAAGTATCTGGATAACTTTAAAGAAACCCGATGGTTAGCCTTACTCATGACCACTGATGATGAAGAAGAAAAAGAGGAAATTGAGAAGGAAGAAAATCCTTCTTAATGTTTTATTTTTTAAATAATTCATAAAAAAGAAGTCAAATTTGCTATCTATAGAACATGTATCAGAACTTATGATATTTTTATGCTGCACAATATTTAATAATGGCTTAAACAGAAGAATATAACGAGAAAGGTATTAATTTATCACAATAAGTAGAGATTTAAAAATCAATCCCTTTTAGTAGGAGTTCTTATGAAAAAAGTGTTTTTATGGTGGTTAATTGCCGGGAGTAAAGGTGGGGAAAACCGCGGCAGAATAATACTAGAACTTAATAATAGGCCATATAATGCTAATAAACTCGCAGAAAAACTCTTACTAGACTATAAAACTATCCGGCACCATATAGATGTTTTAAATGAAAACAACTTGGTTGAATCAACTGGAGAAAAGTATGGTGCATTATATTTCCTCTCTGATGAGATGGAAAAAAATTATAACCTCTTCCTGGAGATTTGGGAAGAATTTAAGGAAAAATAGACCAAGATAGATAATATTAAAAATAGACGAAGGTGTGAACATGTTAATGGAAATTAATCTATTTGGGCTGCCAGATACAATATCTACTTTGTTTATATTGGTTAAGTATTCAGCTTTAATAACCAGTATTGCTAATATCTGCCTTTTAGTTTGTATGCTCTATGTATACCTGGAACGATATTTGAAAGTAAAATCCAAATTTACCACAACTTTAGTTTTATTTTCACTTCTTTTCCTGGCTCAAAACATATTATTCTCAGTTTATTTCATATACAACCTTCCCGAAACCATTATCGGCGCTGTTTTTCCTTTAATATTTTTAGGCCTTGAATTTACAGCATTGGCTTTGCTTTTAATGATAACCCGAGAATAATTCTTAAATTAGATAATACTCCTATCTAATTACCTTTTTTTTACTTAGTTCTTTTTATTTAGTTATTTTTCTATTTAAAGTTTTTTTACATATTATTTCTTTTAAATAAGTGTCTAAATTCGTTTTTATTTTTTCAGATTCTATGATACCCCCATATAATTAGGAATGAATTTGGAGGGAAAACGTAGGAAAATCTTAGGAAAATTTGGAAAAATTACTTTTAAGGAGTTAAACAAGAATTAAGTAATCGAAAAATGATTAAAATGGAGGTTAAGAAATGATCGATGTGAAAGAAATTAAATCAATTAAATTGACACCTTTTACCAAGATGTCAGCTTCAATATATGGAGTTTTAGGATTAATTGCAGCAATAGTGATGTTGATAACGCTTGGCATCATGCAAGCTGCAGGGTTTATGCCGGAATTAGGGCATTTTAATGTGGTCACTGGAATTGGAATACCCATAATTATACTATTTCCCATAGGTGCGTTTTTCAGCACAATTGTGATAAGCTTTTTCTCAGTGCTGCTTTACAACGCATTAGTACCGCGATTAGGTGGTATCAAATTAGAATTAAATGGTAAAGATGTTGAAAAAATTCCAGTGGTTTCATTTGCCCTGATACTGTCAGCTATTGGAGCCGTATGGGCTTTTATCGTGGGATTAGTACTGGCAGCAGTAATTTCACCAGTATTCTCATTACTCAGTAACATTAGTACTTTGCCTGAAGCAAGCCAAATAGCAGCTAATTTCACCAATGCTACTGGAGCAGCCATGCCCACCGGCGTAGCATTTGGAACAGCAGGCATAGTAGTGTCCCTGGTGTTAATTATAGGATTGCCCATAATGGTCTTTGTATTCAGTTTTATTTGGAATGCTTTATTTGCACTATTCTACAACCATATAGCCACCAAAGCATCCAAA
>CAYUFT010000002.1:0-52827 GCA_964444115.1 uncultured Methanobacteriaceae archaeon | reverse complement strand
AATCTCCATTTTCTTTCTTTATATCAATGGATTCTTTAGGAGCATCATATTTATTAGAAATTAGATTATTTGTAAATTCATTTGGAGTTTCAGGGATTTCTATGGAAAATTCTTTACAAAACTCAACTAATTTATCGGTTTTTTTTAAATTATAATATTCAGATTTTTCATTATATTCCAGCAAGTCTAATTCTTCTAATATCCAAATATATCGTTCATAAAAATTAAATGAACCGCTGATTCTCCCCTTGAGCTGTTCAATGGTGAATTTTTCATCTATTTTTACAAATTTTAGCAAATTTTTAATTGCTCGAGCGGCGTTCTGCTTCTTAGTACATTTTCTACAGATTTTTCGGTAACCATCCGCTTCTAATTTTGTTATAAGAAACATTGATAATTCAAGTTCTTTTTTACAAGAATCACATACTTTAGTTTCCTTATTAGTCCCATTCTTAAGATTTAAATCTTTATTGGTTTTATTTCTAGAATTATCATTTTCTTTAATCTTTACACTGCTAAAAGAAACACCATATTCATCTAATTGAGGTGTTTTTGGTAAAATGTAAAAGTTTGAACCTTTAACGGCCTTAATTAATTCTAATTCCAGTAATATATCTATATAATATTCAAATAATGCAGAATCAATATTTATTTTTCTAGATAGCTCTTCTTTTTTAAATGGAGTGTCCAAATCAACATATTCTGATATTTCTTGTAATGCTTTGACTGCTTTTTGTTTTTTAGTGCAATCTCGACAGGTTTTACGATGTCCATCAGCTTCCATAGCTGACCTAAGAAACATGTTCAGGGGCAAATCGTTCCCACAAGTATCACAAATTTTAGAATCAAAATCTATTTTTTCTGGTTCAATATCTGAATCTTTTTTAAATACATCATAATAATTAATTTTTCGAGGGTCTATGTCTTTTTGTTTCTGATTTAATTCGCCTTTGGAGTTTAATTGCTGCGCTGGAGTCTTATTTTCCTGTGACATTTTGTTACCTGATATCAATAATAAAACAAGTATTGTTTATATTTAATATTTACATGACATATGTTTAAATAAATATATCGATGAGAATTAAAAAGAAATGATTATATATGTAAAATTTAATTAATAATTATACATTTTGAGGGTGATTATATTAAAGATAAAAAATTTCATAATTCTCCAAAGTACTGGATTCATCGGCTTGAACCGGATTATATTGACTCTTTCCATAAAAAAAAGATAATCAGTTCCCGTAGCCCCCAGGCCAGAGCCATTAACAAGGTTAATACTAAAGATAGAATTCTTTTTGTTTGTCCTATTAATGTTGGGAAATCTAAAAAAATAGCTTTTGTGGGATTTGGTCTCGTTAAGCGGTTATTCCGGTCTGATGATGAAATTCTAGGATTTGATAAGTCCGCCCATAAAATTGAATTGGCGGTTATCAAATATTTCCGAAATCCAGTAATAGTTTCTGATGTCGATGGCCTAGAGTTTGTAAAGAATAAAAAGAAATTTTCCAGTTACTTTAACTCAGAGTACCGGGAAATTTCAGAGACTGATTTTAAAAGAGTTTTCAGAAAATCAACATCCACTGATGAATTTCCTACATATTTTGAGTCAATTTCATTTAATTATGATGAATTTATTCTTAATTCCATATCGGGATTATATGAAGTCCTTCAAGAAACTCAAAATCTAAATCAAATTGAAATTAAGGAATTTATTAAATTATTACATGCTTTAATTAAATCTCAAGGGATTACCAAGAGTTTAACAGAAATAAATAACTTTTATCGATATAATGTATGGAAAGTAGGTATAGTACATACCACTTCTCGGGATCCTAAAAAATTTGTTCAACTTTTTGATTCAAGGGGAAACGATAATCAATTGGCTTATATTAAACTGCGGTGAGGGGTTAAAATGGAAAATGAAGATATAATAAGGGCACTAAAGGATGGAAATGTTCCTCCAGAGGGTACTTTTGAAATTTCGGTGGGACGGGATTCAGAAATTTTAGAATTTCAAAATATACTGGAAAACATTAAACAAGGAAAAGGTTCCGCAAAATTTGTGGAAGGAAAATTTGGGACTGGAAAATCATTCTTACTGAAAATGATTGAGGAAAATGCACTGGAAAATAATTTTGTAGTCTCTAAGATAACTATTACTCGTGATGTTCCCTTTAATAAATTTGAAGAAGTTTATAGAAAAATTGTAAGCACTTTAAAATGTAAAACTGGAGTTTCACTGCAGCATATCATTGAAAGATGGATAAATGAACTTAAAATCGCGGCTATGGATGAAACGGAAGACCCTTTACAGCAAAATCATATTGTGATGGATAATATCCACATTGATTTGCAGAGTGCCCGAAATTATTCTAATTCCTTTGTTACAGCTATTGAAAGTTACTATGAGGCTTCGGTAAATGGTGATGATGAAATTGCTAACTATGCCCAGGCCTGGCTAAGATGTGATGATAATATTCCTTTCACCGTGAAAAGACAATTTGGAGTTAAGGGCGGAGTTTCTAAGGAAAATGTATTTGACTTTTTAAAGGCCTTGTCTGCTTTTATTTCATCTATAGGTTACAATGGTCTTGTTATATTGATTGATGAGATTGAATTTATTATAATGCTGGCCAATAAGAATATCCGATCCACGGCTCTGGATTATGTTAGATATTTGTATGATGAGTGCAATTTAGGTAATTTTGAAAAGACCCTGTTTGTAATGGCCGGTACTGATGAATTTTTTGAAAATCCAGAAAAAGGGGTTCCCTCCTATCCAGCCTTGCATCAGAGAATTAAAGATGCTATAGAATCTGAATATAAAGATTTTAGAAAGCCTATTATGAAGTTGGAAGGATTTACTAATGAAGATCTGGACACATTAACTAGAAAAATCCTAGTATTGTATTCTTCAGTATATGGGAATGAAATCACAGATAAATTTGATGATAGTTTAATTGTGAGTATCATTGATTTCTACAAAGAAAAATCGATTCTTACCGGTTCAGTACAGCCCCGAGATTATGTTCGGGGAGTAGTCAGTGCGCTGGATATAGTTCAACAAAATCCAGATAAATTCGACTCCAGTGAAAAAATAATTGACTTATTTGACAATCTAGAATGGGACAATTTTGATGATGAACTAGAAATATTTGAATAGTTCATTTAATTTTTTTAATCAATCATGAATCTTTCAGTTATTTAATATTGTCCTCTGATTCTTCTGAAATTAAGTTTAAAAATTTAATTAAAAATGTTTCTATCTTATTTTCATCTTCAATATCTAATTTTCCGGGTTTAAGAGGGAATGCTCCTACAGATGCCACAGTTTTTTCGTTTTCATAATATATTCCTTCTTTCAGACCGGGATATAATACATAAGCCCCTGATGAATATTTAATGGCATCTTTATATGTATGCATTTTAAAAATATCCTCATTTTTAAAAGTTTCTTTGTTTAGTTTATATTTAGCATCGAAATGTAAAAATACTTTATAATAACTTGTTTTCACTATAATTGTATAATCTGGCCTATATTTTAAGGGATATGGATTGTAATTTAATTCATATTTTTTAAATTCTCTGTTAAACTCTAATTCTACTTCCAAATCCATATCATTTAAGGGGATTATAAATTTTTGAGATGATTCTTCCCCTCTTTTAACCTTAATAGACCATTTTTTTCTATTTAAATCGAAAATAGAGGAATAATTAACTTTAACTCTGGATAATTTACTCATAATTTTAATAAGTTTAAGATAGCACCAGTATTCATAAAGTTCACTGAGCTTTTTTTGATATCCTTTAATTTCTTCTTTTACTTCTTCGAACTGGAAATTAAAGCTGAACTCGAATATTAGGAAATAGTCAAAAATTTCTCGATATCCTTCTTTTTTTTGTAGAACTTGAGAATTTGATGGGAAATGATCCAGTTTACCTACTTCATCTACCCATTCATCCATAACATATTCCTGAATAATTTCTTGATATTCTATTATCTTCTCAGCAGGATATCCATTAATACCTTCCTTTTCAATATATAAATTCATTTCACTGATTAATTCAAATAATAAAGTTAAAAAATACTTAATAAATCTGTTTTCAGGAGTATCCAGATTATCAATATAACTCTCTTTAGCGACTTTCTGAGGAACCAGGTTCTTCATTTCAGCTGGCCAGTTAAAAGGAACTTCATCTGTTTTAGTCAGGTTTTCAGGACAAGCCACTATATCAATTAAACTGGAAGGCCCTACAGATGATGCTAATGATATAGGGACTGTTTCAGTATATTTAATTAGTATTCTATGAGGGTCTCTTCTTATATGCCCATAAGAAGTTGGAAGATTCTCAGGGCGGAAAATATATTCTAAAAACATGAAATCTTCATAAAAACTCTTTTTTACCCTTTCTTCAAAGTTTAGTAAACTGTGAACCGGAGATTTATCATAAAGAATAATTGAAGAATCGGCTTGTGAAAGATCACTAATCATGGAGGAGTAGTGATTAATATAATCTATTTTTTTAGATCGAACTTCGAAGGGACATTTTAAAGAGACGTTTTTATCAATTTGAACATCAAAAAATGATTTACCAGCATATGCTTTGAAATTAAGAATTCCGCTGTAAATATCAGCCCTATTAATATTTAATTTCTTGAAAACCGGGGTTTTGTCTTTTTTTTCCAGTGTGGGAAATGAAATATTTTCAATATTAATATTCGCAGGAGTGAAAAAAAGCTGATATTCCGTTTCTTCCAGTAGCAATATGCTCTCATGCACACATTTATTTTCATTAAATGCTATGGCTGTATTCTGATTTGTTTTAAAAACTCGAGGAACATTTTTAAATTCAATATAATTGCCATTAATCATTTTCGAGAAGGTTTCATACTCTTCAATGTGTTTGTTAGAGTAAGTAATAATCAGTGTTCCTAGATTATTCCCATATGCATCTTGGAAACTGATTTTAATTTCTTGGGTAATCATTATACCTAATCCGTAAATGATACAAATCGTTTTTCCTGAAGAGTTTTACCCATTCTTTGAAGCTTTTTAGCACTTGATGCATAAATAATGTCATTTCCTTCTAAATTAATTGAATACCACAATTCTTCAAAATTACTTCGGTAGCATTTTTTGAAAAGTTCTTCTAAAATAGTTTCAAGCTCTCTTTGAGAGCCATGAATTTTAGGAAGCATTTTTTGCATAATTTGAGCATCAAAATAACGCTCCCAGTTATTCCATTCATCGGGTGAATCTTCATAAAGCCAGGCAGTATACATGAATCTCATTATCTCATCAATAACTCGGAATCCAAAATCAAAGCCTGCTGTGGATAAAACATCTTGGAATGAATGAATCTCTAAGGCCAACTCTTCCCAGAGGTTATTATTGTCATTGACTTTCACGTGAGTTAATTTATCTTTTAAATTGTTTATTTTACATTTTCTCATTTTAAAATCAGATATGGGATTCTCTAAATAATTAATATCTCCTTTGGGAGATTCATGTTCAATTTCACACATTATGTAGTCCCTAGCAGGATATGTTTTAAATTCAATAGTATTGGCCCTATCCAGAACCTTAGGAAATAACCTAAAGGTTGTTTCATCCACATTAACGGTTCCAATAACAAATAAGTTATCTGGAATTTCCAGTTTTTCAGGGATTAGTTTGTTCTTAATAACTTTAGCATTATCCTTGGAATATAGGGATATTTCTTTACCACTTTCCATGGCCGATAAAAAGTCAGAGAAATAACGTTCCACATGAGAAAGATTCATTTCATCCAGGATTAAAAAATAAGGTTTACTATTGTCATTTGAGGCCTTTATTATTAGATCTAGGGCTGGGGTTGACTGGTAGTCACTGGTTATCACATTAAAGAATCCCATTAGATGTCTATTTTCAGTCCAGTTAGCACCCACGGGTATTATTACTGATTCACCTACATCTTTTTGTTCTAAGTATTCTGCAAAAAGCTGTGCTATTTTTGTCTTACCAGTACCGGAGTTACCCGTTAATATGACAAATGGTTTGACCTTCAATGAAAGTAAGTAATTCTCCAACATTTCTGGAGTGTATAAGAAGTTCTTATCTTTTAAAAAGTCATTGAATGAATTAAATTGAATAGAAGTTAATTCACTTAAATCATCATAAAGTTTTAGCATTTTTTCAAGATCAGAGATTAATTCTTCCTCAGAAGGGATGTTCTCTTTTGGATAAAATTTGGAGTAGATATTTGCAGATTCATAAAACTTTCCAAATTGGCCCTGAGAGGATTTTAGGTCAATTTCTTCTGAAAATTCAGTAACTTCTTTTTGAGATCTTATTTTACTTCTATATTCTTCTGAATTTTTAGCCAGCTTTCTTTTATCAAATTCTGGCACACCTTGCCTTAAGGCCAGATAAATGCCACTCATATCTTCTCTAAACATGTAATTAACATAATATCCAGTTATATGTTTAGATGTGATTTTTTCATTCATCAAGGCCACATAGGGACAATAATGCCATTTATCCCAAGCGCTACTGAATATTTTATATTGGCCCTGATTTATTTCAGATAACTTTTCAGGGATTGTAGTTGATAATAGGTCTCTTACTAAGATTTTTTCAGCAGGTGAAACTTTATCTACTTTAGCTTTGTTGTAATTTTCTAAAAGGATTTCAAATGAATTTTTGATGTTTAAATCATAATTCTTTTTTAAAATTTCGAGTTTTATACCATTAACTGCATAAGCACCTAGATTTGCATCACACATCCAGTTACAGAAGGCATCAAAAACCTCAAAATCTTTAAATTCGGGTATAATTGCAGAAATTTCATTTTTCAATTCTTTCAATCTTTTTAAATTATCAATATAGTCGATTAAATTCCCATTGATATATTTGTCATGACCTAAAAGTTCAGATAATATTCTAAAAGTTTTTACAGTCTTTGTGTTAATATATAGATAAGTTGGGTTTAAGAAATAAAGAACTGATGATAAAACTGCAGACTGTATTCCCTTCCCATCTCCTGTTTTAAATGTATTAATTACCTCTTTCTGTTCATTAGAATCATTTTTGTTGATTAAATCAATAATTAGATTATAAACAGACTCTGAAAATTCAGGCAGATTATCTTCTCTTCTTCGAACAGCTTTAATATCATTGAATCCGGTAGGAGCAACTGAAAAACGTTTTATTGGCAAGAGGTAGTTAATTATTGGGTTATTGGTATCATTAAAAATTTCAGGATTATCTTTAATTTTGTTGTAATATTTAAGAACTTCTTGTCTTTCTTTTTCATAGCCCTCAGCATGTTCTATGCCTATTGGTTTTGAAAAATAATCTTTATTGAATTCAGCATATAACTTTTTAATTAATTTAATTTCTTGTTCAATGTCCCCACTTTTCGACTTATTTTCCATTTCTCTGAAAATACGTTCATATTCAGGGTTTATTTTAATATAAGATGACTTAATTTTTTTCCATTTCTCGGAATCTATTTTTTTAATAGTTTGTTGTACAAAAAAATAATCTTCTTTCATTTCAATAGGAGCGGTTATTAACCATTCAACTTTTCTGAAATGGAAATATTCATTATCTTCATCAATCTTCAACTTAATTGATTCATCTGGAGGTATATAATCACTTTTTATTATTCCTATGCCCCATATTCCTTTAAGGCCATTGTTAGCTACAACATAATCTCCAATTTTAATTTCTTTTCCAAAATTCCATATCATGTCTGCATTTTTTATAACTGCTTTCTTTTTGGAGCATTTTTGAAGTTCTTCTTTTAAACTATCTAGTGATTTAAATTGAGAAAATGATTTCTTGATAAAAGATTCACAACCAAACCATCCTACTCCAATATAACCTTTTTCAACAAGGATTGGCCATAATTTTTTTCTTTTTTCAAAGTTACCTGGAGATATTTTCCATACTTTGGGGGATGAATTTTTATTTTCATCTAATATTTTAATTAGATGCCCAAGCTCTTTTTCAGCATCATCATCCCAATAAATATAATTTCCAGAATAAACTGGATCTGAACCTTTCAAATGCATTGGAGTGATACGACTGCACATCCAGAATACAAATCCGTATCCTTCCCCATTAGTTTTTTGCATAGTTTCAAGGGGTAGTGATGATTCTTTCATATGAGTCATAAAATCGTTATCACATAATTTACATTTGTTATATTTGTCAGATTCACAAATTACTTTTCCATTTTCGATCTTCCAGTCCCAAGTCACTTTATCAATTTCTTTACAGGTTGGAGAATAAAAACGCAATTCTCTTTTTTCCTTTAAAATTTGCATAGCTGTTTTTATAGAATGGATAGAAGCAGCCAATTTAAAGAAGAACTTTTTTACTTCTAGCCCATAATAATGAGTGAATAATTCATTGGATGTAGATAAATCTGCTAATTCTTTTCCTGTTTCAGTTAGGTGTAGTGAATTTTTTTCAACCAGCCCTAAACTTCTTGCTGAATTTAAACTGTACTGAGGACTGTTATTTTTATTAGATCTTAAAAAATATGCTTTCCAATAATTATCATTATTTCCTACTTTTCTCCTTAAGATATCAAAAAGCTTTTTTTCACTTAAATTACTATTTTTTTCTATTAAATAGCATAAATCACGAACTAAATGGGCCCGACCAGCACTTAAATCATTATAATGTATAGTTTCTGGATTAATTGTCCCATTTGATAATATGTTTTCTAAATTTAGAATTTCAACTTCCAATTCAGGATTTTGCCCTAAAATAAGTTTTATTATTTCTTTCCACTCTTCTTGTGACATTTTGAAATGAGAACCCCTAAAACCCATTCTCACGGCACCCCAATTGCTTAATATGGGGTTTTCTTTTAGTTGAGATAGTTCGATAGGTTCTGGAATTTCGAGTAATTTTTCAACCATTATTGCTGGTCTATCCCAGGCTTTTCTTATTTCTGAATCTTCAAAAGGGTCTGAAATAGCTTTTAAAATGAAACCAATATTGCTGTAAGGAGATCCAGTATATATTAAAATTATGTCTCCTTTCTTCACTTCTTTAGCACTATTCCATTTTATTTCATTCTTGGATTTTAGTTCGGAATAAAAATCTTTATTTATAATAAATGTCCATTTCATCTAAGCCCCCCTATTAATCAAATATTGAATTTAAAGACTGGTTAATTAAATTTAAATCAGCTACTGCTCGGTTTCCTGCAATTTCTGAAGAGATATCTTCGCGTTCCTTTGGACTACAATGTACAAGAATATTCCTATAATCTTTTAATTTAATTAATTCCTCATAGCCTTCATCATAGTCTTCATCTAATTTTTCTAAAAGATTATTATTATTGGCCCAATCTATTAATCTACGAAGCGGTTCGTTTGGAATTTTTTTTTCTACAGTATAATACATACATTTTAGCCCGGCCTCAAAAGCAAAAACACAAAAAAGAATAGATGATCTAAATGTTTCATTATTTAGACAAATTAATGATTCTTTGTAATAATCAACAACATGATCTGGTGTTATTATATCTACAAATAATAAATTTTCCTCTAAAGAGCTATTTTGCAATAAAAAAACTCTTTTTTGGATTTTATAGTTTTTAATACGTATTTCATAGGCAATTAAAATTTTATTTAACTTTTTTAAGAAATCTGATGATTGGAAATATTCTAAATAAGTTTCTGAAAATTCTTCAGAGACAAATTTTTTAATAAACAAAAAAAAGTTAATATGATAACTATGAAAATATTCGCTTAATTCATTAATAGCATCTGAGTTTAATGATTGAGTTGAATTATAAATAGTTTCCTGAATTTCTGGAAATGTATCTAAATCCTGATCATTAGTAATTTCAGTTAACTCACCGATAATGACTTCTAACGGGAAATAATCATTAATAATTTTACAAATACAGAAAATATCGGAGGATGAAAATTTCATTATTTAATCTCCATAAAAAAATCATTTTCATTTCCATCTTTTAATTCCAAAATTTTTTTCTGAGCTTTAATTGAGTTTAGAGGTATAATAATCTCCTTTAAATGTGATAAACCAAGATATGGAATTATTCCAGAAACTTTTATTGATTCTAACTGCACCGTTCCATATTTCGAATTTAAAAATAAAGCCAAATATTCAGGTATAACGTTTTTTTCAAGTTTTATACCTATTAAATTTTTATCTAGAGTATATTTTGGAAAATCAGGCGGTAATATTGCAATTTTATTTTTTAGTCCAATTCGAGAAATTATTAACGTATCAGGTGACCATAATTTCGTCCGAGGATTATTTATCTCTATAAATTTTAGATCTTTTTTTGAAATTTTTCCATCAACTATATTTTTAATCTTTATAAGAGGTATGCTGCTGTCAGATGATTCAAAATTATCTTTAAATCTTTGTCCTATGGATATTTCACCAATATCTTTTAATTTTTTTTGATTCTTTAATTTTTTTAATTGATTTTTAATTTCTAAATATTCGGGATTATAATAAGAAGTACTTAAAACATCATTTTCAATAATCAAATCTTCATTCACTGCGAAAGAACTCTCACTTATTCGTCCCTTTTTTAAATTTGTCTTTTTAAAAAGAATGTAATCTTCTAAAACTTCATTAAAATCCTTTTCCTTTAATTGATGTTTAGATTGGAAATCAACCATAAAAACGGTTTTTTGTTTAGAAAATCCTTCTTCTTTTTTTTCGAGAAACAAAATGGATGTTTTAATATTTTTATGAATAAAAATGTTATTTGGTAAAGAAATAATCGATAAAATATTCATTTTTTCTTTTAAATATTTTCTTAAAAGTCTAGCACTAGGACTCGTCAAAACTCGATCAGGTAATATTATACTCATTTTGCCTGAATTTTTAAGCAATTTAATAGATTTTAATAAAAAAGCTTCTTCTGTATATCTTATTCTTAAATTTTCATCAGATATAAAATTATTAAAACGATTTATATGGCCAAATGGGGGCATAACAAAAATTATATCGTATTTATCATTTTCTTCTAAATTTAAGGTATCTGTAAGGGATATTCCATCAGCACTATATCCATGTAGAATTAAATTCATGCAAGTAAACCAGTAAAGTTCAGGGTTATCTTCTATTCCATGAATTTTTTTAGATATATTAGCTTTAATATTTTCAGGCTTTTCTGAGCTTTTTAACTCTTCACAATTTTTTTTAATTGTTTCAATTAATAAAGCTCCGTTTTTGCAGGCAGGATTTAAAATTGAATTATCAATACTTGGATTAATAAAATTAACAATGAATTTACTTAATTCAAGAGGTATAAAGAAATATCCTAATTCATTTTTGAAGTTATAACCCAAAGTAGGCAGATTAAGATTAAAACATTCATTAACATCGGAATCAATAAATTTAAATTGATCTAAAATACTAATTAATTTAGAAATTGTTTCTTCACTAAGGTTTATTCTAAAAAAATTTTCGTTTAATTTCGAATCAATCAATTTAGGGTATTTTTTTAGCTTTATTTGATAAAAATCATTAATTCCGTCTGTTAAACTTCTGTCTTCACCAATTAAAGAATTTTTTTTATTAATGTCTTTATCATATTCCAACTTAACAAATATTATTTTTATTAGTTCATATAGGGTTTTATCTGATCTTAAATTTTCAGATTCATATACAATCTGTTTCATATGATCAAAAACTTTTAAAAAATGTTTTTGATCTTTAATAGTAATTTTACCCACAGTGGTTCCAGAACGATTTATTTGATCAATATTAATTTCATCAGATTCACCAATTTTCCCAGTTTTAAACCATTGCCATTCATTACCATTTGTAACAGCAAAGTAAGGAGTTTTTAATCTTTTAGCATAGCTTTCAGCTTGAATCCATGCATATTTTCCGATTTTATCTTGTGAATTAACTTCAACTAAAATATAGGGCTTTTGTTCATTATTTTTCTTTTTATAAACTACAATATCTGCCCTATTTTTTGTTTTTCCAATATTAAATGGAACTTCATAATCAATTAAACTGAAACCTAATTCATTCCTTAAATAAGATATTGATGACTGAATTAATTCAGATTCTTCAAATAGTTTCATTTTGCACCTTTATTAATTCTATTTCCAATTAAGTAATTTCAAGCAATTCCCATTTTGGAATATAGGCTTTCCCCAACCCCATAATATGAATCATAAATATGCTGATAAACAAAATTACATTTTTCTTCGTATATTTCTGGAGAGTAACTTCTTGGTAAACATTCATCTAAAATGCTTTCAATAGTAAATAACACATCAGCTCTTGACTGCTGTTTTTTTCTCCAGTCAATAACTAATTTTTCGTTTTTTAGAACTTTAAGAAGATACTTAGCTGTATTTTTAACTTTTTTCTTTTCTTTTTCTTTTAGATCATCTTTGTAAATCAAATCAAAGATTACTAATTCTTCTTCAGTAAGATTTTCAGAAATGCCCCTTATATCTTCTTTATTCAACTCCTTTGCAAATTCCATCAATTCTTCAAAAAATGCTTCTACGTTGGCAGATCCAGAATTATAATCGTTTATTATCTTTTCAAATTTTTCCATGAAATCTATTCTGGTTTGATTAAGAGTTACCATCTCTTTAACCTTTCTTTGAACATCATTTTTGAGCTTTTCTGCTTTTGTATGTTTTCTACCTGTTTCGAAGTGTTTTCTTAAAGCATCAAAGTCGATTTTACTTAAATCTATCCCTTTTCCTTTAGCTTTTATCATATATCCTTCGCTTTCAATCGAATCATCGAGTAATTTCTCAACGTCGTCCATTACTTCGGATATATCAACATCAGGATCTAAAGATCTAATTTTTTCGGAAATTATTCTAAATAATGTAACCTTTTCGTTAAATATTCCAGCATCACGATCAGGCAATATTGCTTTAAATAAGTTTTTTACAGCACTTTCTAAGGTAAAATATTTCTTTTTAGAATCTTCATTAACTAAAATTGAATCTACAGCATCTTCAAGGAGTTTAACTTTCTCAAAACCTGTTGTAGATATAATATCTATTGTATTAATTTCTTTTTCTTTACAAAAACTTTCAATCTCATCTAATGCTTCTTTAAGTTCTTCGATGAGTTCTGATTTTGGTTTTACAGGAATATCCTCTGATTCTTCTCCAGGAGCTCCATATATTGCCAAAGCTCTCTTCAAATCTCTAAATACTCCAATGTAATCAACAATTAAACCATTTGGCTTATCTTCAAAGACCCTATTTGCTCTTGCGATAGTCTGCATTAGTGTATGGTTACGCATTGGTTTATCTAAGTAAATGGTTGAAAGTGAAGGAACATCAAAACCAGTCATCCACATAGCACATACAAAAACAATTCTGAAAGGGTTATCAGCATCTTTGAACATGGAAGCTAAATCTTCACTTTGCATTCTCTTACGATGGGATTTTATGTCTAAATTAAGGCGCTTGAACTTTTCAAATTCATTTTGACCACCACTTACCACAACGGCCATATCAGTTTCCATCATAAAATTAAGCTTATTTTCAAGCTCTTTTCTATGGGATGGATCATCAATAAGATTAATTTCATCTTGGAGTTCAATAATATGATGTTTCCAGTATTCTTGAACTTTATTGTACATTTTAACTGCAGTTGGTTTATCAATGGACACTACCATGGCTTTTCCATCATAGCCACGGCCTATAAAATGATCGACAATATCTTCTGCAACTTTTTCGAGCCGATCATTGCGAGTTATTAAGTGATATTCTCTGGCAAATTCTCGCTCAAGTTTTTGCAGCTGGTCCTCATCAAGCAGCGCATCTTCAATAATACGCTCCATATCTGAGTTAAGATCCTTATTTTTGAGTTGAACTTCTGGGATACGGTTCTCATAGTATAAAGGAACCGTTGCCTGATCTTCAATAGACTGTCGGAAGTTGTATATGCTAACATAATCCCCAAAGGTATTTTTAGTAAGTTCTTCTCCCGCCATTAAAGGAGTTCCGGTAAACGCAATAAAAGCAGCATTAGGAAGTGCAGTTCGCATGTTCATGGCCAGTGTAGAGTACTGAGAACGATGTGCTTCGTCAGTAATAACAATGATATCTGAACGTTCCGATAAAACAGGATAGATTTCACCTTCATCTGTTTGAAATTTATGGATAAGTGTGAAAATATTGCGATGGTTTTCTCTTAAGAGCTCTTGTAAATGGGCGCCGCTTTTTGCATGTACTTCATCCTCAATTACTGCACCAGCATTGGCAAAATTTTTATAAATCTGATCATCTAACTCTTTTCTATCAGTAACAATTAAAAAAGTGTAATTTCCAGGGAATTTCCTTAAAATTTTCTGTGAAAAGAAAATCATGGAATAACTTTTCCCGCTCCCCTGAGTATGCCAGAAAACCCCTAATTTTCCCTGGTTTTCTTTAATCTTTTCAAAAGATTCAATGGCATTATTAACTCCTAAATATTGGTGGTTTCTTCCTAGAATCTTAATCAGAGTTCCACCGTCATTAAATAATGTGAAGTTTTCTAATAAATCTAAAAATCTTTCTTTTTGACAAGTTCCTCTTATAATCGTGTCTAAAGAAATTATTCCTTTTTCTCCTTCACTAGAAATTCTTTTCCAATCACTAAAATGTTCTAATTTAGCAGATATGGTTCCAATTTTGCTTTGAGAACCATTTGATAATATAATAAAAGTGTTATACCAGAATAATTGGGGAATAGTATCTTTATAATCTGATAAATTATGTGTAAATGCATCACTAACTTTCCGATGTGCTGCTTTTAGTTCAATAAAAATAAGGGGTAGGCCATTAACAAAACCTACTAAATCTGCTCTTCTTTTCTCAATATCTCCAGTGATCCAGAACTGTGAAGCCAAAAAAAAGTCGTTATTATTTGGGTTATCAAAATCAATTATCTTTAGAGTTTCAATTTCTTCATATTCCTCATCAAAATTGACACTTACTTTAATCCCATCTCGAATCATTTTATAAATTTCATGATTGGCCACAGTAGGATTTAGAATACTCCTATCTCTACTGATGTCTTCAATTGCAAGATCAATGATATGATCTGGTATTCCAGGGTTTAAACGAATTAGAGAATCTTTTAATCGCTTTTTAAGAACAACTTCTGATTGAGTTTCTCTACTAAAAGTTCCATTTTCACCTAATGTCTCATGAAAACCATTTTTATGTTCATAGCCTAAAGACTTGAACAATTCAATGGCTGGTTGTTCAATCAATGCATCTTCAGAATATGAACCTGGAGTCATGATTCTATCTCCTCTGTGATAATATCTAAATCTGTGATATCTATTTGGCCTGAAATAAGTTTGGGAAGGATTAAATCTCTTTTTTGAAGTAAAATTTCGTTTTTATGGCCTAATTTAGCTATCAATTCATAAATCGGAGATATAATATTTGTAAATTCAATTGATAACTCTTTAGGAGGAACAGCGATCATAACTTTATCTAAGAAATATTCAAATTTGAAATTTGAAATTCCCGTTGATTGTGTTTGATAAGTTAAAATTTCACCAGATTTATAAATATATTTAAAGAATTGATCTAAAAAGAATGGGCTAATTAATTCATTATTAGGCCTAATCAATTTACAAAAACTCGCACACATAATATTACTCAGCCTATTAACAACTTCTTCTGTAATGAGAATATTTCTACCTACGGGTTGACCTTTGCTTCCTCCAGAAACCTCAAATACAATATCCGTTGATTTAATTTTTCTTGATTTTAAATTTGAAGCTTTATGGAATCGATGTGGACACGATTTTAAATTTCCAACTGAAACTTGGGGTATGTCAGTACCTCTAATTACATATGCTTCATCAGGAAAATCAGATTCATGATATTCTTTTCCCCATCCACCACCAATGTAATAAGAAATTAGCTCTCTCAAAGGCTTAATTTCCCAATTTTGAGGTATTAATCCTACTTTTGATTCAATCATTTCGAATTTTTCTTTACTTGGGAATCTGTATTTTATAAACCATTCTCTAAAAATAATTTCTGTTAATTTAGATAATATTTGAATCCTATTATTATTGTTTTCAATAAGATTATCATATGCTGTAAGAATTTCAGCAATTTTATTTTGAATTTCTAAATTAGGGATAGGAACTTTAATTTGAGAACCTAAACGTTTTCTAGAAAGTTCTGTCTGACCAGTAGTACCTTCTCCCATAGCTTCTATTTTTGGTTGGGAATACACCATTGCATATCCAAAAAATAATCCATTAAAACAACTTAAATTCGGTCTCACAATGGTTACATGAGAATCCACAGTAGCGGCGTAATTTATATCTTTAATCTGCCCAACACGTCCTAGAGTGCCTACACCCGTTGAATTAACTAAAACATCATATTTTTGAAGAAATTTTTCTTTAGAAATTTTTCTTTTTTCAGGATTAGTAATTCGAGATTCCTTTAAACTTACAATATTATTCCTAATGCACCTTTGATTAAAAACAATAATTCCATTTTCATCATAGGCTGGCTGAACACCCCTACCGAGGAAATTTGTCACATTATCTAATTTATGAAATTTAAGCATGCTATTTCTCCAATAAAGAAGATAAATTTTCTGTAATTGTTTTCTCTAATTCATGGGCTTTTTTATTCAAATGTTGAAACTCATTATTTATTTCATGCAAACGCTCATTAAAATCAAATTCATCTTCTTCCATTTCAGCAACACCAACATAACGGCCAGGATTCAGTGAATATCCATTTTCAATGATTTCATCAAAATTTACTAATTTACAAAGACCTAAAACATTTTTATATTCTCCTTCGGGAAAAGTTTCATTAACTAACGATTTACTATTATGTAAATTCTCGATTTCTTCTCCACGATAGAGTCTAGCAATATTTGCTAAAAATT
Source organism: uncultured Methanobacteriaceae archaeon (assembly GCA_964444115.1). Classification (GTDB taxonomy): domain Archaea; phylum Methanobacteriota; class Methanobacteria; order Methanobacteriales; family Methanobacteriaceae; genus UBA349. The sequence continues at coordinate 35,929 of CAYUFT010000002.1, read as the reverse complement.
CAATTTGTTCTGGTTTAAAATCGCGATGTGCACGGTCAATTTGCCTATAAGTTTCACGAGCATCTATGAAAAGAACTTTATTTTCAGTAGGAGTTCCTTTTTTGTTTTTATCTAAAAACCATAGGCTGCAAGGTAAAGTTACAGTATAAAAGAAATTAGGCCCTACTGAAACCATTACATCTACAATTCCTTCTTCGATTAACTTTTTACGAATTTCAAGTTCAGACTGTCCAGCGTCACCAGCAGAATTGGCCATGACAAATCCGGCACGCCCTTTTGGATTAAGTGCATTGGCAAAAGCTTCAATCCAGAGATAGTTTCCATTGTCAGCACGAGGAATACCATAAGAAAATCTTTTATCGTCTTTAACCTTTTCTTTATCGACCCCACTCACATTAAATGGTGGATTGGCCATTACAAAGTCGAATTTACCAAAAGAGTTGTGTATATCTTCATAATACGTGTTTCCTTGTCTTATATCTCCGGATAAACCATGCACGGCAAGATTCATCTTACATAATCTTATAGTGGCTGCAGTTTTTTCCTGCCCATAAATTGCTATTTCTTTGGTAGGATTTTTTTTATGCTCTTCTACAAAATGAGCACTCTGGACAAACATACCTCCAGAACCACATGCAGGATCATAAATACGGCCATGGAATGGTTTGATTATCGCTACTATCAATTTAACTAAAGATGTAGGAGTAAAAAATTCTCCTCCCCGTTGGCCTTCAGCCATTGCGAATTTACCTAAGAAATATTCGTAAATTTTCCCAAAAACATCTCCTTCAAGATCAATTGATATGTTAGAGAAGTTTTTTAATAATGAAATCAATACATCATTTTCTAATCGGTTGTAAGTTTTGGGTAATACGTCTTTTAATTCATCATTTTCAGCTTCAATGGCCTTCATGGCATCATTTACTGCCCTTCCTATATTTTGGTCTTCAGGCAGTTCTAGAAGATTTGAAAAACGTGATTCTTCAGGGAGATATAGAACACCTTTTGATTGATAGTGTTCTTTCTTGATTCCCATCCGACTATTCTTATTTTTAAATTCGCTTTCTATCTTTTCTTTTGCCAAAGTAAATTTAGAATCAGCATAACGTAAAAAAATTAGTCCTAAAACTGGAATTGAGTATTCAGAGGCTGTTAATTTTGAGTTTGCTCTCAGTTGATCGGCTGCTTTCCATAATTTGTTTTCTATCTCGCTGTTATTCACTGCCATTTTAAATACCCTCGATAAAATTTCTGATTTATTAATTTAATATCTTCTTTCTTATTTTATAAAATCTGTCAATTTAATGAAATCAATAAATTAATTACTAGCATTTAATCTCGGTTGGATTAGAACAGTTCTTACCACTACATCTGAATACTTTTATCTCTTGATAATATCTAAGTGGATTACTGCATTCATCACAAAGCATAAATTCATGAAGTTTGTGAATTGAATTGCAAAAACTTTCTACTTCATCGATAGAAACATTTCCGGCCATCAAATTTTCATGAGATAATAAATTACCCATAATCATAGTAGCTTTCAATTCATCAAAAGATGATTCAAGTTCTTTCTTGAGATCAGGATCTTCGATTAGTTTAATCATTCTTGTCTTGGCGGGATCAAAAAGATCATTTATTTCATATCTTCCAGATGATTTTAGGGGAATTTTGGCCTTTGAATTAGTACAAATTTCTTTAAGTAACCATTCTAAATATCGCCGACCTTCATTTCCAGCGCAATGAGTGTCTCTTTCTTTTATTTTATTCTGAATTCGATCCCATCTTGGTGTGTATTTGTCAATAACAGGCCCATTCTCAAGATCCCATCCAACAATTTGTATATTTTCAAATTTTCCTGATAGGCCATAGGCTCTTTGAGCAGCTTTTAATTGATCAAACCAAATTCCATCATGAGTAGTTATTATAAGTTGTTTATCAGCAAATTTTTCAAACAAAAGTTTGCAAACGTGTTCTCTGTGCCTAGAATCCATGGTTGACACCACATCATCTAAAACCAGAAGAGGGAATTCTTTATTAAAATTTTTAAAAAGTGCTAAGAAAATACATAATCCTAATGAATCTAAATGGCCTTCACTACTTAATGCACGAGGATCTTGATCTTCTTTACCAAAAATTGTCATTTTTAAGTTGGTACTTGCTCTTCTCGAATGATCAATATCAATTTTTATCTCATCATACAACTCATTGGGATGTATTATGCTATAGAAATTCTGAACATCTTTTTCAATGGTGTCATAAATTTCTTGGATTTTTTCCTTTCGAATTTTAGAAAAAACAGTATACATCTTATCTGCAAGTTTTAATTCAGACTCTAATTGAGAAATATGTTTATTTAAATCATTTAAATCATTTAGATATCCTTTAATTTCTAAAAGACTCTTACAAATTTCAGTAATATTTTCATCTTTTTCTGAAGGTTTCAATTCTTCTTCTAATTTTTCATTTTGTTTTGATAAATCTTTTAAAAATTCTTCTAGAGACGATTTAAGAGTTTCATAGTATTCTAACTGAATTTCTTCTTTAATGAAAGACTCTTGATTAATATTTTTCAATAAATCTTCAAAAGAATCTTTTTTATTAGTTGCGATATCATTTAACTCATTAAATTCTTCAAATATTTCCAATTCGTCAATTAAACTTTCTAAATTTCTTTTATCTAACTCAATAAGTTTGTAAAGATCATTAATAGATTTTTTCAATTCGTCATGATTTTGTTTAAGTATTTCAAGCCCATTTAAACGTTCATCAATTTTTTCAACAAGTTCTTTTCCATTAATTTCATTTTCACATATTGGACAAGTTTTACTTTTTGTGAGAATTTTTTTAGAAGTTTTAAGGATTTCTATTAATGATAAATCAGAAATATCATGCTCTTGGAAGATTTTTTCTTTTAAATCTTCTATTATACTAAATAACTCAGTTATTTCTATATCAGCGGAATTTATTTTCTTAATTTTTCCGGAAATATTATCTAAAGTATGAATTTTGCTTGAATCTATTGTTTTAACTGTTTTTTCAAGTTTATTAACATAATCTTCAATTTCATCAACAGATTCTAAATGATCAAGATCTTCTTTATCTAGAAAATTATTTATTAAAGCCAAAATTTCATAAGCTTCTTTCAGATCATCATCTAAAATTTGGCCTAAATTTTCTTTTATTTTCTCGGAATGCCCGAGTTTGGTATTTATATCGCTCTGGATGTCACCGACGGCATCTTTTAGGGTGCTTTCAATCTTTTCTAGATTATCCACCCCAATCATACTCCCAATTTGTTTATATCTTTTACCAGGAGCACTATTAATAAATTCAAGAATTTGAGACCTTCGTAAAATAAATGGGCTGTTTTCAGCAGCTGCCATATCATCCTCAAGTTCCTCAGGACATATTGGTACTGAATCCATGGTTCTCTCTAGTGAACAGCTTGTTGGATTTAATTCTAAACATACCTTAAGATCTTCTGGTGAGTAATTGGTATGAGTTCCATGATTTTTAATGGAAAAAGGCCTAGATAAATGGGAAATATTCCCCGTAAAAAAATATTCAATTGCGTCTACTATAGAACTTTTTCCAGTTCCATTTTCGCCATGAATTAACAAACTTTTCTCATTCAAAGGTTGATCTAGATAGGGTATTCCCCTAAAAGATTCTATTTGAATATTTTTAATCTTCATTAGAATCCTCTCTTTTTAAAGATTTTAACATGGTTTCTTTTGATGTTAAATCATAAGTTTTAAATTTCTTTAAATTGTTGATAACATATTTTGGAAACTCTGTATCGTTTTCTAATTCTTTTATAAAATCTTCAAAAACTTCTTTGAGAAGAATATTTGCAAACTGTTCATCCCCCGTCATTACAACACCTATTAATTAATCAATATTAAACTATTATAAAATTTACTATTTGACATTCAAATTAGAAACTTTTTATATAACAATCAACCTTACAACTATAATTATAGAATGAATTGTATAACATTCATAAGGGGTCAAAATGTCACTAATAGAAAAAGAAGGTTTTTATAAAAAATATGATCTTGATGATTGCCGTAAACAGAAATCAGTACTTGAACCAGTAATACATCAAAAAGAGGCCATTAATGCAATGGCAAATTGGTTTAATCAAAGGCCTGAAAATGCAGGAGGAATACTGGCCTTGCCTACAGGTAGTGGTAAAACAGTTACTGCAGTAAGATTTCTATGTCAATATCCCCTATCTCAGGGATATAAAGTGTTATGGCTGGCCCATACACATCACCTTTTAGAACAGGCATTTTTCACATTCGGTCCTAAATATGAAAAGTCTGATAAAGGATATGAAGTAGGTTATATTTCAGAACCTCGAGAAGAACTCAAAGTAAGGGTTGTTTCGGGTGCTCAAAATTTTTACCCACCTAAACAAATTAAAGAAGATGACGATGTTATTATAGCTACATTGCAAACTATTAGGGGCGCTTATGAAAAAGAACAACCTCATTTCATGAATTTCCTAGATTCAGCTAGTGATAAATTATTTGTTGTCTTTGATGAGGCCCATCATGCAGCAGCTCCAAGTTTCAGGCGATTAATTGAGAATTTAAGAAAAAGACATCCTGATATGTATCTTTTGGGACTAACTGCCACACCTACAGCTGCTACTGAAAATAAGAAAATGTGGCTTAGAAAATTATTCCCCCAATCCAATATTTCTCAGACTACTTTGGATAAATTAATGGCTGATAAAATACTCTCTAAACCAATATTCAAGAATATCAATACCGAAATTAAGGCTGATTTTAATCAGGGAGAATTTCAAAAATGGATTAATACTTATAAAGATCTTCCTCAAAAAATCATTAAGCATCTAGCAAAAAATGAAAAAAGAAACAGAATAATCGCTCAAAATTATGTGGATAATAAAGAAGAATACGGAAAAACCATAATTTTTACTGATAGATGGTATCAATGCACCACTTTGTGTAAATTCCTGCGAAATAGAGGAGTTAATGCTGATGTGATGTTTACAAAGGTAGATAAATCTTTAGGTACTGCTGGAACGGCTCAAAAGAATTTAGAAGTATTAGAAAATTTTAAAAATGGAAATTTAGATGTTTTAATAAATATTAAAATGTTAACGGAGGGTACTGATGTTCCAGATGCTGAAACAGTATTTCTCACCCGGCAAACCACCAGTCAGATATTACTTACTCAAATGATAGGAAGGGCGTTAAGAGGTCCTGAATTTAAAGGAACTGAAACTGCAAATATAGTTTCTTTTGTAGATGACTGGGAGTATGAAATTAATTGGGCTGAATGGGATCCTCTTCCAGGTGATGAACCTGAAGATGATTCAACAGATTCACCACCTAAAATCCCTCTTGAACTAATATCTATAAAATTGGTAATAGATTGGGCTAGTGAGAGGGATAAAGATGGAGAAATTGTTCCTGACTGTAATTTCACTTCTTTGATGCCTTCGGGATGGTATTTAACTGAATTTGATATAATAAATGAAGATAAAGATCCTGAATCTGTAAAAGACTTTGTATTAGTTTTTGAAGAAGAAAATCAAGCCCCAGAAAGAGATTACTATGAGAAATTTATCACCCATTTAAAAAATGAGAATTTGGAAATTTTTGAAGATGAAAATTTAGAATTTGACCTAAATAAAGATTCTAATGTAAATAAAAGTCTTGAAAAATGGTTTGACAAATTTTTCTCATTTACCTATAGTGAAAATAAGGTAAAAGATGTTCTAAGGAATTTATTTAAAATTTCACGGCACATGGCCCAAAATGATAAAGACTCACCTAAATACTTTAATTTTGAAGATAGGCAGAAACATGATTTGGATTCTATAGCAAAGACTTATGCTATGAATGATTTAGGCCCAAAATCTTTAAATGATGCTTGTGAAAGTGAATATGAAAAAGAAGATCGATATTGGAAGGCACTATATCCTGAATTTAGAAAATTCAAATCAGAGGTGGATTATCGAATTTTCAGATATTTAAATCCTCCTAAAACGTTTTTAACTCATAAACCTTGGATAAATGATGATCAAGATCCAGATAGAGAACCATTACCTGAAGATCTCCGAAAGTTTATATTTAAAAGAGATAACTTTGTCTGTCAGTGCTGTGGTGAAGATAATGTCAATTTTTTAGAAATTGACCATATTAAACCTAGATATTATGTTCATGATAATTCTGCGGATAATTTGCAATTATTATGTAAAACATGTAATGGATTAAAAAGGACAGAAACAATTGATTTTAGAACATCAGAAACTCCATTAAAAAAATCTCCAACTAAATTCCCAGCACTAACAGAATTAAATAGATTAGATGAAACACAAGTTACTGATCATCAATGGTGGGAAAAGTTTCTAAGGCGTAAAATTAACTTCTTTTATAAATGTGGTGCAGCCCATTCAACTAATATCTATCAAAATGATAAATTTTTAGATTCCTGGGAAATTACCTTTGATGGAGATCCTAATTGGATTTCTCAGTTCCTTTTGGAATTTACTCAATATATTCGACAATACAGGGAGGAATATGGGCTTTCTGGTCCAAAAGAATTAATTATTCCTTCAGCTTTAGATTATATTTATAATGAAGATGTGGTAATTGTACCTGCTAAATTTGCCATTGATGAATATTTTGATCATTCAGTATATATGTGCCCACCAGATAGGTCCTTTAGGAATGTGGAATATTTAGGATTTTATGCTAATGGAAAAGTCTCCAAATACGTCCCTAAAATATTGGGTGTAGTAGATAATTTTGTTTTATCTCCAGATTTGATTCATAATTCTAAATTATTAAGTGATGAGAAAAAAGAAGCTCTATTAAATCTAGTTAAAAGTCTGGAAGAGAAAGATGATCAGGAGAGGTTGTATTATGCTAGTAAAGTGTTTTTCCTATCACCTCCAGATTCTAATGAAACAATAAAACTAGAAAATGATATCATAAATGATAAAAAAGATTCTTCAGGCAGAAAAACGGCCTTTGCTCAAGGTACACGTTATATACCTATTGAAAAATTCAAAAATAATCCTAAAACTACATCCCAATTAGAATAGGCCCATTTCAGGATTATTTCCTATTCTTTACTTTTTTGAAATAATAATCTCAACTAATTGGTCCGGCTTAGGCTTTAGCTGATTTAACATTTCAATTAAGTTTATTTCATCTCTAAAATCATATTCTCCAGTTTTATATTTTACTACTCTAGTTTCTTTTTTAATTGATTCCACTAATAACACCCCTTTGAAATTAAATAAAAAAATATATATTTATTCTATTTAAATTTATATATAATATGGAGTATTTTATCAATAATGTTTAAAATTTATAAATAAATCTAAGTTCTTGATTATCTTGATCAAAAAAACTCTGGACAAAATCCAGGCCAATAATCTCTTCCGGGATAAAATAGAACATGTGGAAATCATCCCTCCTAAAGAGGCCCAATACGACCAATTAGATAATTTACCAGCTAATATTCAAAATTATCTAGAAAATAATCAGATTAAACTTTATAAACATCAATGTGAGGCTGCTGAATATTTAAGAGATGGAAAAAATGTGCTCATTACCACTCCCACAGCTTCAGGTAAAACACTTTCTTTTAATATTCCCATATTAGAAAATTTATCTAAAAATAGTGAGGCCACAGCCCTTTATATCTATCCGGCCAAGGCCCTGGCCAATGACCAGTTAAATATTTTAAGAGATCTGGAAAAAGAATTAGGACTGGAACTGGAACCAAATATTTATGATGGAGATACTCCTCGTGATATCAGACCCTGGATTAGAGACAATTCCAGATTAGTTCTCACTAATCCCTATGAATTGCATTTAATTCTCTCTTGGCACCATTTATGGTCTAAATTCTATAAAAATCTAAAATTTATTGTTATTGATGAGGCTCACCACTATCGAGGTGTTTTTGGGTCAAATGTGGCCTTTTTAATAAGAAGAATACGCAGAATTTGTAATTACTATGGCTCCAATCCTCAATTTATCCTTTCTTCAGCTACTCTGGCCAATCCTAAGGAATTTGGAAATAAACTCACAGGTTTAGATTTTAAACTGGTCAGTGAGGATACTTCTCCTCGTGGTAAGAAATATTTTGTCCTCTACAATCCCTATAAAGTAAAAAACAAATTATCAACTCACTTAGAAACCAAGAACTTATTATTGGTTTTTGTTTTATCTAATCTTCAGACCTTATGTTTCACCATTTCCCGAAAAATGGCCGAAATTATTGCTAATCAAGCTCGAAATGAATTTAATAAGGTAAAACCAGAGATGGTAGATAAAATAATGGCTTATAGGGCTGGATACTTAGCTGAAGATAGAAGAAAAATTGAAAAAGGTTTAAAAGAAGGTGAACTTCTGGCCGTTACCTCCACCAATGCTTTAGAGATGGGTATTAACATTGGTTCTCTAGATGTGGTAATTATTTCAGGATATCCTGGCACTGTTATTTCTACCTGGCAACAAGCTGGAAGAGCTGGTAGAGGTTCAGACGATGCCATGGTTTTCCTGGTGGCCTTTGAAAATCCTTTAGATCAGTACTTTATGCAAAATCCCGCTTTCCTCTTTGACAAGCCCCATGAAAATGCAATTATTAGTCTTGAAAATCCACACATTATTCAAGCTCATCTTTTATGTGCCACCAATGAACTTCCATTAGCTGATGATGAAATGGAAACCATTTTTGGGACCGGATTGAATTTTATTGAAAATTTATTTAATAAAGGCCTAGTAACCCGAACAAAACAAGGATGGATTTATTTCGATAAAAATAATAGCCCTGCTTTTGAATATGGATTAGATCAAATATCTTCAGATACTTTTAAGGTTTTTTACAAGAATAAATTACTGGAGAAAATGGATCGCTCCTATGCCTACCGAGAGGCCCACGAAGGCGCAGTTTTAATGAATAAAGGGGAAACCTATCTGGTTGATAGATTAGATTTAAAAAAACAAGTTATTAACGTAACTAAAAAAGACGTGGATTACACCACCCATGTCATGAGAGATGTTGACATCCATGTTATTAATGAAATTAACACCAGAAAAACAGGAAATTTGTCCATACATTTTGGGGAAGTGGAGGTTACGGAAAATTTTGATAAATATAAAGTCATGAACTATGGTAAAACACTAGAAGTGCATAAATTGGACCTTCCACCCATAAAATTTCAAACCAAAGGATTATGGTTCACCATACCCTTTTCCATACAAGAAAAAATATTTAATCTCTTTTCCATTAGTGATATTTTTGAAGGAGGTCTCCATGGGGCAGAACATGCTCTTATCTCCATGATGCCCTTGCATGTCATGTGTGATCGTAATGATATTGGTGGCTTTTCCACTTCTTACCACCGTGACACTCAAGAGGCCACTATTTTCATATATGATTCCTATCAGGGTGGCATTGGCCTGGCAGAGAAGGCGACAGTTTTGTTTGAGGAAATTATTAAAGTAACCTTGCAAATGGTCAAAGGATGCCGCTGTAAAGATGGTTGCCCTTCTTGCATCTATTCACCTAAATGTGGTAATGATAATCAACCTCTGGATAAAAAAGGAACCATAATTGTTTTACAGCATTTATTAAAATCCATTAATCCCTCTTTTCAGGCCATGGAATATGAAAACCTAATTTCAGAGTCTAGACCTGAAAAAATTGGTATAGGTGCTGAGGTTTATAAAAATAGTGACCAATTTTTACTATTTAATGAAAAAGGAAAAGGATTATTTGATGAAGGTAATCTAGACGATGCTTTGGTATTTTTCAACCGTTCATTAGTTTCTAAAGAAAACCTGGAAGCTCTAGAATATAAGGCCATGATTATGGAAATGAAAGAGAATAGGGAATTTGCTCTTAAATATTATGATATGGCTTTAAAATTAGATCCAGATAATTTTGAAATTCTTTATCTAAAGGCGGTCACTCTTTTCAATGATAATGAGATTGTTGAGGCAATTAAACTTTTAAATCAAGTTATTAAAGAAGTTCAAGACCATGAAGATGCTTGGTATCTTAAAGGATTCTGTTTGGAGTACGAAGGTAATGATGCAGAAGCCATAAAATGTTATTCACAAGTACTAAGTATCAATCCCCTTCATGAAGATGCCTTTAAAAATCTTAAAAAGTTAGTATAATTATTATTAATCGTTCAATTTATTATTTAATTTAATTACTAGGTGATTTTTTGCAATTAGATCCTGAACAAATGGCCAGAGAATACTATGAATTAAAATCCCAAATAAACAAATTGGAATCTCGCCGAAAAAAGATGCGAAATTCTCTTTTTGAAATATTTGACCAAAAAAGAGTTAATGAAATCATCAGTGATGATATAAAGGTCTACCGTAACTATATTACTCGAGTTAGTTGGGATGAAGATAAACTAAAACCTATTCTCTTACAAAAAGGCCTCTGGGAGCAGGTTTTATCACCAGATAATAAAAAAATAAAAGAGATAATTGCGTCTGGAATTATTTCTGAAGAAGATCTAAATAATGCTAAAATAGCAAAAGGAAGCTGGTATACTTATGCTAAAAAAATAAAAGTTGAAGCCCAAGTTCAAAATAATGAAAAGGATTCTAATATTAATTCTATATTAAACGAATTTGATAGTTCAGTTACCTTGCCTACGGAAGAATTGAAAACAGTAATCATCACCGATCTCTTTTATAATGTTAATGATAAAATAACAGTACATGCGATTGATAATGATGGTAATTCAATAAGATTGATTCCCAATACCGATGCTATTAATGAAAATATAGATTCACTTGAAAATAAGAATATTAGGCCATTTTCTGTGGTAAAACTAAAATTGTTATCTGAAAATATTGAAAGCTCTTATTTAGAAGATAAGCTATGGGATAATGATATTTCCCCTATTTTTATAAGAAATCTTTCAGAAGAAGAAATAAAAGAATTATTGGATTATGATTGTCACCAAGCAGTTAGTGATATCTTCCATGATGAAATTCATCAAGGAAATTTCGTAAAATCTAAGGTTATTGAAAAGTCCATGGGAACTATTAAGATTTCTAAAATAAACCATTTAGAATACGAGACTAATGATCAAAAAGAATGTATTTTGTCTTTTATTGATGAAAAAAATGAAGAGTATAATTTATCAGTAAAGGATTATACATTTAAAAATTATTTAAATAATTTAAGTGAACAGGGAAATTCTTCTGACCAGATTAATGATTTGATTAAATCAAAATTTGAAAATAGGGATTTATATTTGAGGATTGGCCTCCAGCAAATTGCTGAGGACATTCACTGGCTTTATATTACTAGTGTTTATAGTTTTCCAGATTATGAGCCTTAGATAATATTATCATTTCTATTCTTTGTAAAAATAATTATCACAAAATCCTCTTAAAACATAAAAACTCTCATTAATAGTTCTTTCTTTAATATTAGACTTCCTTTGATGAATAAATTCCACTAAATAGTCCGGATGAATCAATTCATAATCTTTAGGATCATATTTTCTAATAACGTGCATACTATTGAGAGCCACCATAGATTTAACCCATAAATCTTTCATATTCACATCATTTTTTATTAAATACTTTCGAAGCTGAGCTGCATTCGCTTTTGTCTGTTTTCCTGGACTTTTATAGCTTTTTTTAAATCCACCATATTCTTTATATTTAGCAGACCAATTATCTCCATCCACTATATGCAGCCCACCAAGATTTTTGGATTCAATAACAAAAATTCCAGTGGGGCCTACTACAATGTGATCTATGTTTCCCCAGGATCCCGGAAGTTTAACATCATTAAAAATATGATAACCGCCATTTAATTTTTTTAAAGATTTTTTAACGGTTTTTTCTCCTTCATAGCCTTTGTACCAGCTTTTTCCATTGGCATAACCATAAAAAATGGGATAAATTCCACCTAAAAAAAGTAATATTCCTAAAAGATTACCATATATAATTCCTAGAATTCCAAAAAAAGATAAAAAAACACCAGACATCATTATGGTGTCATGTTTATATTCCATTTTCTTTAAATAACTTAAATTGAACCGATTTTTTGGATAAACCGATTGATGGTAATCTTCTAAGTACTCATAATATTCCAGTTTCCGGCCACAAGAGCAGAATTCGAAAATTTCATCTGTACTAGAAATTTCATAGTAATGGTTGCAAACAATACATATTAGATATCCCATTGAAGACCCTCATTAACTATATTAAATTTATTAAACAAAAACAATCCCATCCACAACCCCTATAAACTCCCGGGCCTGCTCCAGAGTGACATCATAAGACTCCTTATTATATGTCTCATAAATCACGGCTGGGACTCCGGCCTTTATCAAGGGCCCAGTAATATAATCCGTGCTGGTTGGATTTGGTGGAACATAATAGGTTAACCAACTTAACTTATTTTTTATCTGTTTAGCATATGCTTCTGATTCACTTCCACTTACTGGAGCGAAAATAAAACGATTTTCTTTCCAGTTTCCACTATTGGAATGCACATCAATGGCCATATTAAAATTATTTTTCTCAATATCACTTACCACATATTTATTGGCTAGTAATTGGCCATTCATCCTTCCCTTATTGTAATCGTCCTTGTCTTGTGTCACATTAATCTTGTAAATGTAGTAACAGTATTTGAGGGATGATGAACTGTTTATCAATGATTCCATCAGGGCCTGGTGTGATTTATATTCTAGAGGGTGCACCCCTGTGATATAGGCAATCTTCACCTGGGAACTGGTATTTCCATAGGGCCCCAGCTTCTCAACACTACCATAATCTGTGGCACCTAAAGATACATTATTATCTGTATCTGAAGAAGATGAAGCAATTATTTCTTCATTAGAGTATAGTAAAAAAGAAGAAATGGTGGTTATGATGAAGATCATGGATAATACGGCTATTATCATGATAGTTTTATTTCTTTTCATATATTATCCACCATTTTAAGGGATGCTTATAGTGTCGGGTAACTGATTATTGGTTTTGTATTGATCTAAAACCTTAGAAAACAGGTTTAACATGGTATCTGGTGCAAGATCAGGCTGGCCAGGGGAGCTTATACCCACATAATTTGGTGCGACTCCATTTTTATCCATCCATTCATAGGTCCTAGTTGCAATATCCACATATTCACTTTTTGAAAGTGTGGTGCTGGTTATATATCCGTAAGGTTCATCAGGAGAATTAAAATTATTTATAGGAATGCTTCCACCTTTTCCCTCATCTATCAGGACTATGGCCTTGGATAGAATGTACATGCTCTGATATTTGTCCAGGGTCACTGAACCATAAGTTATACTACCGTAATTGCTACTGGCATAGATTTTACTTGCTAAATCTGGGGCTTGGGAGACTGGAAATCCAGTACTCTCTGAAACCTGTGAGGCATTATTAGTGGCTGCCTGTGCTGAGTTTGACTGGTTATTTTTAAGTAATATTCCAGCAGTAATTCCAAAACCCACTACCAGAATGATGCATAACGCAATCAGTATCTTATTATCAATTCCACCAGTTTTAGCTTCCTTCTTATAAATTGGTTTACCACATTGTTCACAGAAACGTGCATCACCATCGTTTTTTGCACCGCAATGTGGGCAATTGGCTTTGTTTATGGGCATATTGTTTCTCCTAGTAGTAATCATAGACTTTAATATTCCAAGAACTAAGTTCCTTGGCGTAAATATTAATCCCGTAGGTTCCAGGACTTGCTTTAATGATTGTAGTTTTTTGCTTTTCAGTCACCGCTTCGGTAGATGTCCAGTCAATTTCTGCACTGGTTATTTGATTGTTGTTATTATCTGAGACATCTAGACTCAGCATGTTGGTGTCGTAGTTTTTCAGAGGCGTTGCCGAGGCCACAATCTTGAATTGATTGCCTCTAGTTGTAAATGAAGTTGAATCATCACTAACACCTGAAAAACTATCAATTTCATGCCATTTATCACTATTAACTACTTCAGATGAGGTCTGATTAACCACCACGGCATCTGTGGGCGGTGATGCACTGTTCTTTTGCATAAGCATGCCTGAAACTAAACCCAAACCAATAATCAACACGGCACAGATAGCTATTAAAATTTTAATGTTCCGACCAGAACCCTTTTGGCTTTGATAATCCTTTAATTGACGCCCGCATTTCACACAATATGCAGCGTCTTCATCATTTTTCGTTCCACATTTTGGACATATCATATTTTACCCTCTTTTCATTTTAATCGTTTATATATCCGTCCCCATCACAATTTGAACAAAAATTCCATCCATTATAGTCACAATCTGGACAAGAATCTCGTTCATGATTTATATCATGATCCTTTTGATTACAAGAAGCTGCCAACCAAGCAATTCCTTTACAAACACTGCATTTTTCGGGTTGGCTCTCTTCACTCCTAGTGTAATAGTTTTCAGAGTTATCATAACTATTTTCATCACTATCATAGGACGGATTGCTGTTAGAAAGGTCTTCGGAGGGAGTTTCATCGTAATTCGATTCTGTATATTCTGTAGATGGAACTACATTATAATAAAAAGGCAGATTTAATTCATGGTAGATAACTGCTCCATTTTTTGCATTTATTATAATACCTCCAATTACATCGCCATTATAACTATAAGTACAAATATAAACCGCTCTGCCCTGTTTATCCTGGATTAAAATAGGTTCTGAAGTGGAAACTCCATTAGCACTATTGGAAACAGCTATCGATTTTGCTTTATCAAAGCTAATATATTCAGAACTGTATTCTAGGGGAGTTCCCTGACTTAAAGTTTCATTAACTTTCTGACTGGGATTTGACTTATCTCCTAAAAAAGCATACCCTACTACCGAACTAATAAGGCCCAGTATCAATAATGCAGACACTAATAAGATTATCTTTTTTTTATCATTATTTTTTGAATTATATTCTAATTCTTGTCCACATTTTACACAGAACTTGGCATTTTCCTTATTAGGAGTACCACATTTTGGACATATCATGATTTTACCCCATTAACGATTTTTCAGGGATTTTTTTATGAATACTCCCACATAACTTCCAGCTATTCCACTTAATAATACTATTATCCCGATAACAATAATTTTGATAACAAAAAAGATACTATCCGAATACATTGCTTGAGAAGAGCCACTGTCCGTACTATTCACGATATCACTGGAATAACTATTGGTAGATGGTAATATGGAACTATAGGCACTAGCGATTGCTCCAGCGAATCCTAAAGTAGTGGCAAATCCAGTTCCTGTTACTAAACCCCCTAATATAAATAAAATCAGTGTTAAAAAACCTCCATTTATCGGAGCATCAGAATAATCATTACAACTCAGAATTCCTACAGTTAATCCGCCAAAGAATATCATAGTTATAATTACTAGTCCAAAATAAGACACTAGGTCCAGAATCCCTTGTGATAGTAAAAAGCTGTATACTATTGATCCTAAAAATAAAAATACTACAGAAACACCCAATCCAATGAATATGGATAATATGTTTATTTTATCATTCCATTTATCAATTCGACTTTTATCTTCGCCTACCATGGAATAACCGCACTTTTTACAGAAAACGGCATCTGGCCTCACTGTACTTCCACACTTTGGGCAGAAATTCTTCTCATCTGCTTTTATCATTTCTGATGTTGATTCACTGTATATTAAAAGTCCCCCTTTACAATATTTTAAAAAAATAGCCAATAGTTGTAATTGTATACTTTATACATACTTTACAATCCTCAATGACCTTAGTTAAGATATGATTTAGTATATTATAATATTTGCTATTATATTCAATAGTAACTATTATAATGTAATTTTAGAAATAGAAAAAATGAATTTTGTAAATTAAATTCTAAACTTTCATCTACAAATAAACTGGAAAATCAACTAATTTCATGTATTTTATTAATTTTCAATGTTATCCATAAAATTATATATAAAAAATGGAATATTATTTTGTAGAATATTTTAATAATTTAAAATGGGAGATATGAAAATGAGTAATATAGACAATGTTTCAGAACAACCAAACATCTGTTCAGATTGTGGGAGTGAAAATACAGAAACTGCAAAGTTTTGTATAGAATGTGGCCAAAATATACAAATTAATCAGGAAACTGAAAGTGTTTGTTATGGATGTGGAGCTATTAGTCCCGCCGGCGTAAAATTTTGTCCAGAATGTGGCCAAAATCTTCTTGAACAAACTACTCCAACTAACACAAGTAGCAGTTCTTCTTCCGGTAATCTAAGTAATTTAATTAATAAAAAAAAGCCCATAACCAAGCGAAAAGGATTAACTAGTAAATTAGTTTCTGATGCTGGTAAAGCTGCCTATAAGGCCAAAACAGATATTAAAAAATCTATTCAGGATTATACTCTAGCTATTGAGGCTGAAATCAATGAAACTCACGACAGTTACATTGTCACGGTTGACCTACCCCAAATAAAAAAAGAAGATCTGGATATTGATATTACTCCTCGCAGGATAAATCTCAAAGCTGAATTTGATCATGAAGTAGAAATTGAACAGGGCACTCAAATAGTTCGTAAAGAGATTGAAAGAGGCAGTTTAAACAAAGATATTCTTTTGAGAAAAGAAATAGTTCCGGAGAAAGCTGAAGCTGAATTTGATAACGATCTTTTAATTATTAAGCTTCCTAAAGCAGATATAGATCAAGGACATAAACTAAAACTTTAAATACTTTTTTTATTTTATTATTTTTGGAGATGATTTAAATTCAATGTGATCAACATCCAGATAAAGAAGCTGTTGCGATTTGTTTAGGATGTTATAAAGGCCTATGTGAAGAATGCCGCCATTATTATCTTGAAAAAAGCGTTTGTGAAGATTGTTTAGCTACTATAAACGAAATGGAAACTCAAAATACTCCTAACGATTTAATTTCTGATGTAGAAACTGAATTTTCTAAAGCTCAAGAAAAAGTAAATAACTTTATAAAAGAAAATAAAATTGATGAAGAGCTTGGTAAATTCAAAAATGAAGCTAATGATCTGGTTGATGATTTTTATAATAAGTTTAAAGATTTTAAATTAAAAAAATCTGAAAATAAAGGATTTTTAATTTGTGAAAATTGTCATGGATATTATAAACTTCAAAAAGATGAATCTCCTGATGAATTTAATGAATGTGAATGTGGTGGGGAACTTAAATTTTCAAAAACCATAAATTTATAATTTTTCTATTTAATTTTATTATTCTAAACTTTAAAATTAAATTGTCCGATAAGTGTCCGTTACCTGTACGAAATGTCAGATATATCAATCATTAAATATAACATATTTCCTTCCTTTTTTATCCCCAAGGGGCCTTATAAGATCTTTATCCACTAAATCTGATAAATAACGCCGTAAGTCCACTCATTAGTATAGGGGGAAACGCTCCTAAATTCAGACATGGTAATAGAGTCATGTTCCATAACATAATTCAGGGCCAGTATCTGATTTTCATTAAGGCCTAGGCCTTTGAGAGTTTCTTTAGTGTGGATAGATTTCAAAACATTAGAATTAACTAAGGAACTCCGTGGTGAAACCATTTATTGTCAAGGCAAATGGTGTGAAAACTATAGTTTTATTTAATGAACCGGTGCTAATCCCTGGAGAAAAAGCAAGATATAAAATAGGAACTTTATCAATTCTAATTTTAAGAAATGGTTTGCTATTTTTATATGTCGATTTTATTCCCACAGCAACATTAAACGCAGTAACCACAACAGAAAAATCAGTGGGGATGCAGAAAACAGGATTACCAATAGTAGGATTAATACTAACTATGCTTGCGGTTTGTGGTGGTTTTTAGTGCCAAAAAGGAAATAAACTTTTTTCCTTTTTTTTATTTTTATTTTTCAGGATTATTTTGTCTCATGAATCCGTAAGGATTACTCAAAAAAAGAATATTCAGCACAATACTTCCTCAATATAAATGCACATTTTTTTATTTTATCATAATCCATATTTCCGTGTTGTTTTAATATAAAACCCTGCAATGTATCATGATAAGTGAAATCATAGTTCTGAGGATTCATTTTTATATCCACATTTTTATTTATAAAGGTCACCACGGGCCTCACACGAACACCAGTTATACCCTGGGCAGATATATATTTTGATAGCCCTGTTGCATTATACCTGGACTGTCTGCCAGGGTTGGTGTGTAATGGTCTTAAATGTCCTTTTTTTATAATTTGTAGGTCATCCCCATTGAGCTGGAATCTACCCAGATAATTCTTGGTCTCTATGGCAAAAACGCCGGTAGGCCCCACAACTACATGGTCAAGATTGCCTTTGGTATGGGGTAGGGTTACATCATTAAAAACAAAGAATCCTCTGGGGAGAGTATTTAGATATCTAGCTACTTTTCGCTCACCCCTCACACCTTTCTTCCAGATTTTTCTCTTTTCAGAGGCTTTTCTGAATAATAATATTCCCGCAGCAAATATTCCCGCTGCAATATATACTCTGGTGATAAATATTGCTAATAGTCCAATTAAACCAATTATGACTCCGACTAACATGGCTACGCCAAAATATGATGCCTGGCGCTCAGCATAGTATCGGCGATTTTTTATAAGCTTCCTTTTAGATTTATAGGATCTCTTTGCACGGGGGGCTCCTTTAAGGTTCCCACCACATTTTGAACATCTTTTGATATTAAGCACAGGCTGGACCTGGTACTGAGCCCCGCATTGTTCACAAGCTACATCTTTCATTTTACTTAAAATCCCCAATAATATTTTTAAAAATAATATTTCCTATTACTTTGAATATCGACTCAAAGCAGGTTATTTGGATTCAATTTTGATATAATGTATTTAATCTCCTCATATCTATTATAAGTCGACCATTCAAGTATAATAGGATTTGGATAGAGCGTATGAAAAGTAAAAATAATCTAAATCATTATTATAAAAAAATATAATGCATATTTGATTAAAAACGTTGACATCCTGAAAGCATCACACCATGGAAGAGAAACCAGGTTTATGAACCTGCCGTAGGCAAACCCTATTTAAATCATCATTTCTTAACTAAATTCCAATTAACTGCCCCGCAATTGCACCGAACGGCCTCTGCAGTTGTTCCGTTTTTACTCAGATGTATAATGCCTCTACAGCTATCGCACTGGAAAACTCCAAATAGGTCATGAAAAGCCCCCACTACCTGTCTAAAATCTTCCACCGAGAAATTAGTCCAATTATTATAGTGGACATTAATATTAACGGCCCATTCTTCGGTCTGGGAATGGTTGAATATCCTTTTAGAATTATCTTCAATGGCTTTAAGACGCATTAATTCCTTCTGGTTTTTCCAGGAATTTGCGGCAAATTTGGCTTTTTTCAGGAGATCCTGGTAACTGCCCCGAGCAGCCGGCAGAAAATCGCCTAATTACAATCTCTGATTTTCCTTAAAAGTCCTGGAAATATTAAATGCGTCTCGTTTTCTTAAAATTTCTAAGTCCCGCTTGGGCCATATAAATATGATAAAAATGAAGGTTCATGTTGATGATAAATCCATATGTCTTAAGGTCTCTATAGGTGTGAATATACATAAACAAGACCAGATTCAATCTATTGATACTTTTACATCTAATGATACTAGTATTCCAAGTATTGAGAGAGAAATGGTTACTGTATAATATTAAATTTCAATTAAATTCATTTTGTCCGATAAATTGTCCGTTATTTGGCCGAAATGTCCGATATATCAATCATTAAATATAACATATTTCCTTCCTTTTTTATCCCCAAGGGGCCTTATAAGATCTTTATCCACTAAATCTGATAAATAACGCCGTAAGGTCCGCTCGTGAACATTGGGGGAAACCCTCTTAAATTCAGACATGGTAATAGATTCATGTTCTTTTAAATAGTTCATAACTATAATCTGATCTTCATTAAGGCCTAGGCCCTTTAGAGTTTCTTCCATACAAGCCACTCTCATTAAATAAACTGAGAAACCGCCAAATTCTTCCTTAAATTCAGCTTCAGGAAGGCCATTATCTTTGAGAGAATTTAATATTCGACCTATACCTGAACCAAATACTTCTACCAGGCCTGCTCTAAAAAATACGTCGGCAATGAGCGGGTTTCTGGTGGCCGAAGGATGGGGCTTTTTAAGATCTTCTAGGGTAATCCCTCCAAAGAGACCGCCGGGATTAAAAAACCAGATATTATCTTCATATATTTTGATTTGATTTTGTATGCCGTGTTTGAAATAATCTCGGTGAATGATTGAATTAAGTAATGATTCCCTAATTGCTTTTAAAGGATAATCCCAAATTTCTTCTCTTCTTAGTTCATCATTTATGGAATATTCCACATTTATAACATTTTTTATAGCTTCTTCTGCATCCTGAACTTGTTGGAAAAGATTACCTTTAATATGCCTATCAGAAATACTGATTTCTCCTTTAAATTTCATGACTCTAATCAGGGCGTTATTAAAGTATTTCTGAGGATTTTTACCAAATAATATAATTGCAGCGTGGGTGAGTTTTCCATCAACTAGAAGGTTTAGTTGAGTGAGTATTTCTTGAATATCAAATGTTGTGTAATCCAATAGTCTCCCACTATTTACGGCTCTTTTTATAAATGTTTCCAGAGTTTCGGGATCTATTTCTTCCAATCCATAATCTCCGGTAAGGCCATCCCAGTTGGTACCTCTTAAAAAAAACTCTTTTAGTTCGTCATGTCTCATTTCAGTGGTGGAACTTCCCACACGCTTGTAATATCGACCATTGTAAGAAATAGGATTGGTGTTCTTTTCAATTTGAATTTTTAAAATTTTTATTTCTTGCTCCTGGAAACAATCTATTAAGGGGTGGATTCCCATTTTATTAAGTATTTTAGTGGTTATTTTCCTTACAGATTCTTCTGAACAATCAAAACCAATAATATTTCCATCATCAGAGACTCCGCAAAATAAGGTACCTCCAGAAGTATTAGAAAAAGCAGAAATAGTTTTATATCCATTTTCATTCATGGATTCCTTAAATTCTACTTTTGTATTTTCTCCTTCTTCTAAAACAGTAGTAAAATTCATTTTAACTCCAACTCTATAAATTAATGTATGATATTTATTAGTATTAATTATTTATAATTTTTGTATTAAATAAATTTAATAAACTTACCTAATATGGTTTAAGTCCACCATATTTATAAAATCTTAGAGTGAACCGTATTTAGTTCAATTATCATATTGAACCATATATGGTTCAATTTTATAGAATTTTTAAAAAAATATAACCATATAAACTGTAAAAACATGGTTAATAATTTCTTATTTTGTTTTCAAAGCTATTTTCTAATAGTGAAATAATATTTAATCGGATTTTTGGAAATATTAATATATATTAAAACTAACAATGTATTTAATTAAATATTCAATGAGATTAAGTCAACATAAAATGAAAAATCAAACAATAATCTCTATCTTATCATAATTCATCACCGGAATCTTCTTATTCTTAGGCCCTTTCTTAAATTCAATAAGGCCTTCTTTTTCCAGTTTTTTCACTTTTACATGCACGGTCTTTATATCTTTATGAATCATGCGGGCCAGTTCTCGGATGGATTGGGGTTTTTGGGTTTTAATTAAATTCAGTAATTCCATTTCTACTTTTCCCAGGCTTAGTTTTTCGGTGATTGTGGTTTTACATTCCTGAATTACCTCTTCTAAGTTGTTAGAATAGTATTTCCAATTGTCCAGGTCCGTATATATCTTCATGTTCTCTGGATTTCTCTCATAAAGCGTTTCCAGTTTATTAATGGATCCATATGTTCTTTCCAGATCATGGATTAATTCTTCACCAGTTATTTCTCTTATGAGGGTGACTTTCATTTTAAAGCTCCATTAATAATTCTTTTTTATTTATTCCTTTGTTTCTATGTTGGACATTATGGCTGTGGCCCAACCTCTTTTACTGACTCTACGATTAATGTTTTATCCAGATTCGAGCCTGAATAGTTTTAATGTGTTGTTATTTTAAAGATTACTTATATATATTTGTTGTAAAATTTACATCACTAAATTTTAATCTCCAATAATTTCATCACAATAATCCTTTATAACCTTCTGAAAAAGCAAGGCCATAGTTTTCCAAAAATTTCACACCCACGCCTTTAATTTTAATCAGGGATTTATCATTTTTAGGCATTTTCACGGCCATTTCTTTTAATGTCGAATTATTGCAAATAATGTAGGGGGCGAAATTATTTTCTGTGGCTAATTCATTTCTTAATTTTCTAAGTTTTTCATATAATTTTTCGTCATAAACAAATGACTCTTTTTCATTTTTACCAGGTATATTGGGGGAAATAATTGCAAACTATTTTCATTTAGTGTTAATAATTCTTTTCCAGAATTATATTTAATTTGAAGATAATTTTTGCTTATATAGCTCGTTAATTAAATTTTTTAGCCATTCTTCTCGGCAATGAGATAATGCCGAATAAGTAGATAATTCATCTGCCAAAGTAAGTATTTTTTCTGATTTTTTACCTTTAAGAAGGTCTAAGGTTTCAGATTTATCCAGAAGTAAATGTTGATTCGTTTATACTATAAATAATAATCTTGCTTATGGCTAATTCATGTTCTTTTATTAATTTATTGAATCTACCACCTTTGGAGATTAATATTTGGCCTGATGATTCTAATTGGTTAATTTCTGAATCAAGGGGATATGAATTATTATTTTTAGACTTTATTTTTATTTGGGATTTAATAGAACGCTCTTTTAATATTCGATAATCATTATTTATTCCAGGATTAACGTCCCTAGTTTTATTGAGATCTTTTTCAGAAAACATTTATATCACTGAAATAATATTTATTATTACTAAATATATGACTATTATGATTATTAAAAAAAGAATTGAAAACTATTAAAGAAGTTGAAATCTTTTATGAATATCTAGGGGTGCAATGAGAACTTCTTACAGAGATTAGAAAAAATTAACCAATAGTATTAATTATATTAATATAGATAATATGGTAGAACTACCATAATGTTATGGTGATATTACCATAATAAATTCAATATATTTTTGAAAATATATTTAAAAAAACCTTTTATAATGATTTTTAATTATTTAAAATGCTTATTTAATCTTATAAATTATTGATTTTCTTTATAAAGTTAAATTAATTAATAAACACTAATTTTTAGAAAACTATATTAATTAATTATACATAGATAATATGGTAGAACTACCATAATGTTATGGTGATATTGTCATGAAAAAAAAAGATGTGGATATTTTAATTTCATTGTTAGAGAAAGATAGTGAACAAATAACTATCAGTCAGCTATCTAAAGAGACTAATACTGATTATAAAACCGTACATGATATTGTTAAAAGACTGGAAAAAGAAAATCTAATTTTCTTGGAGAAGTTGGGGAAAGCATACAATATTGTTTTAAATAAAAAAAATCATCACTGCCTTTTTGAAGCTGAATTTAAGCGAAGAGAAGATTTAATCAAGAATCTGGATTTTAAAGTCCTATATAATAAACTAAACCACCTTAGCTTTCCATTTATTTCCCTCATTTTCGGATCTAATGCTAAAAAAGAAGCACTATATGGATCAGATATAGATCTTTTAATAATATGTGAAAAAAATCGTGAAAATGATTTTGAAAGCATTATTTCTTTATTACCCTTGGATATTCATCTTACAACTTTAAATTTTGAAGATTTTATGGATATGGCCATGAGCAAAGAATTTACCGTTGTTTCGGAGGCTATGAAAAATAATATAATATTAGTGGGTATTGAAGATTATTACCGGATGTTAAATAATGTTAGATGATAATAAAATTATTCAGGCAGAAAAAAACGTTAAATCCTATTTTAAAGAGGGGTTATTAAAAAATAAAACTCCTGATGAAAATATTATAAATATTTTAATAAAAAATTCACAAGAGAGTATAAAGGTTGCTGATTTTTTAGATAAAAATGATATGTCTTCTCTGTGGGTTATAGTGTGTTCTTATTACGCCATGTATTATATGGCCAATGCAATACTCTACAAAATGGGTTATAAAGTTGGTGATCGTATTTCTCATAAAGTAACCAGTGATGCATTGATAGTTTATATTAGAAATAAATTAGAACAAAAATATTTAGAAGACTTTGAAGAAGCAAAAGAAGAGGCTCTAGATGTTACTAAATTGAAAGCAAATGATTTAATAGAAAGCTTTGAATTTGAACGAATTAAAAGATCTAAATTTCAATATAATATGACCGAATCAGTAAAAACATCAAAGGCCAAGACCTCATTAGATAGATCTAAAAGATTCCTTTTTGAAATTGAGAAATTATTATTAAAATAGTCATTTTTAAAGAAATAAGCCAAAAAATAAACAATTAACCATTATCTAAATAATTAGAATCAACCCTTTTTTTAACTTACAACAAATTGATTGCATTTTTAATTTCTATTATTTTATGAATTAGTCATAAATTTATTTATATTTAGACATCTAGATTATAGATTACTTCTAAGGTGAAAAATATGAAAAAAGAATTTCTAATAGTTGCTTTTGTATGTTGTGTTTTTGCCAGCATGACGGCCATTTCAGCCAGTTATTTACCCTCAGGATATTATAATAATGTTAAAATTGGAAATTATCAACCAATAGGTGCTGGTCCTTTCAATACGGTAGGGTTTACCATAACCAGCCCATCATCATCAAGCTTAAAAACAGAATGGCGAAGTGAACTAGTTTATGTCAGTTATAATGTTCAAATAGACATAGCATATTATACAACTA
Organism: uncultured Methanobacteriaceae archaeon; assembly: GCA_964444115.1. Lineage (GTDB taxonomy): Archaea > Methanobacteriota > Methanobacteria > Methanobacteriales > Methanobacteriaceae > UBA349. The sequence continues at coordinate 11,094 of CAYUFT010000002.1, read as the reverse complement.
CTGGAACCCTAAAACGTGTTGCAGATGATTTTGATGTACCGATAATGGGGGATTATAGTGGACATACATTGGAAACCCCGGATATTGACACCTCGAGAAATATCTATGTAAGTGTAACTTCACAGAAATTGAGTTTTGGTGGCACAACATACAATGACATAATTCCACCTAAAATAATTACAACTAAACCCCTCACTAACTCCAACCATTTATCTCTAACCTCACCCATAAAAATCAAATTCAGTGAAAAAATCAGCAAAGGAACAAAATTCTCAAAAATCTACATTAAAAACCTAAACACCAATAAAATCGCAAAATCAACAGTAACCAGCCTATCTGGAAACACATTAACCATCAAAATGACCAGAAGCAGACTAAGTCTTAACACCTATCGAGTTTACATACCTGCGGGAGCGGTCAAAGATGCTGCCGGAAATAAAAACACAGGATACGTGCTAAAATTCAAAACAAAAAAATATTAATTCTTTTATTTTTTTAAATACAATCTTAAATTCAATAAACATTAAATATGGAAGTAAGTGTTTAGTATTGTCTGAATAATGAATATAAAATGAAATATTATATTGCGATAGTATATCAGTCCTTTAGTTTAAATAAAAAATTATTTCACCCACCAATAACATAAAAAATAATGATAAACATGGTGGAACTACTATTCTTTCTCATAATGCTATTTATAGTGGCCTTAATATCAAGTAAAATTGATAATCTACCGGTATCGGCCCAGATGATTTTCATATTTGCCGGTATGGCGGCCGGCTATTTTTTAACGGGTTTTGTGGATGTGCGAGAACCTCCCATATCCACTATCGTGCTCATAATTGCCGAAGTGGCCCTGGTACTGGTGCTGTTCACCGATGCCTCCCAGGTCAAATTAGGGGCCCTTAAATCAAATCTATTAACCCTAAGACTTTTATCTGTAGGCCTAATATCTACCCTAATCCTGGGAATTCTGGCTGCAGCGGCAATATTCACTGATTTAACTTTTTGGGAAGCTGCCATCATTGGAATAGTTCTGGCCCCTACTGATGCGGCCCTGGGCCAGATTGTAGTTAAAAATAAGAAAATCCCGGAAAAAATCCGCAAAGCCCTGGAAATGGAAAGTGGTTTAAATGATGGATTGTGTGTGCCATTTTTACTGGTATTTATTGCCATAGGCCTGGCTGAGGAGACATTTTCCCCCATGGGATATTTTATAGAGGTGGCCCTGGCCCAAATAGGATTAGGGGCCCTGGTAGGTCTGGGTGTGGGAATCATTGGTTCTGGAGTGGTTATAAAATCCCGTGATAAGGGATGGATCACCCCCGAGTATCAGAGAATCGCATTTTTAGTTTTAGCCGTAATCTCTTTCCTTTTAGCTGATGAAATTGGGGGCAGTGGATTTATAGCGGCCTTTGTAGGTGGCCTGGCTACAGGATACATCACCCGGGATGCAGGGAAAGTTCTCATTGACTTTGCCGAGGCCGAAGGCCAGTTTCTTAACCTAACAGTTTTCTTTATTTTAGGGATAATAATCGCGGGATTGCTACCATTTATCACCTGGCAAATCGTTCTCTATGCTATTTTAAGCTTAACCATTATCCGTATGCTACCCGTGGCCCTATCCCTACTGGGGGCCAAAGTTGACATAAGTTCCATCTTATTCATGGGTTGGTTTGGCCCTAGGGGCCTGGCCTCCGTGGTATTGGCCCTTATTGCTTTGGAAGAGCTGGGATCTTTTCCTAGCGAGGATACTTTTATTTTAGTCATTTTTGTAACCGTGCTATTTAGTGTGGTGGCCCATGGGGTGACAGCCCTGCCTTTGTCTAAACGTTATGTAGAACGGTTGAAACACCATTTAAATAGTTAAATTATTATGATAAAAAGTAATATTAATTTTTTTATTTGTCATATAAGTGTCCTATATTTTAATCATTAAAAAGAATATACTTCATCCATTTTTTATATCAAAAAGCATTTATAATATGTTTATCTGATAAATAACGCCTTAATATTCTTTTTTTAACATCAGGAGAAATATTCATAAATTCCGACATAGTAATATAAAAACACCATATCGTTCATTGATAGGTTTCAGAAACTATGATTAAAAATCAAAATTTAATATGTCCTTAAAAATAAAAAAATGAGGTTTAATAATAATCAAAAACCTCTATCTTCCATTTTCCTAAATTGGCAGCTATTATACGGAGATAATAATCCCCTGAACCTTCATTTATAATAAATTCCTTTTTTTCAGTTGTTTTATTAAAAGAATCAATGCTGCCTTTGCCAGCATATATTCCTGTCTCACCTACTGGATAAGCATATACTGAGAATAAAGCATATTTTGGAGTTTCTGCGGTTGCACTAACTTTAAGTTTAAATTTGCTTCCCTTTATATTAAATGAGCTGGTATTGTCATAGTCAGCACCAGTAAAATTAGCCACACTGTGCCAGGTACCACTAACACTAACACTATCAGTGGATGTACTGGAATAATTATCATTCACATCTACATTATTCTGATCCATGGATAATAAACCAAATATTCCTAAAATCAATATAATTCCCACACAACAAACACCCACACCGATTAGAAGTTTTAATCCATGTTTATTTAAAAATCCCTCAGATTTTTCAGGTCTACTTGATTTTTGTGCTCTTTCATTTAATGGTTTTCCAATGGGTTTACCTTTTGGTTTAGGCATTGGTTCATTTAATGGTTCTTTAATAGAACCGAAATCTGGCATAGTGGTGCCGCAATTTTCACAGAACTTGGCGTCTTCCTTATTTTCTTTTCCACATTTGGAACATATTTTACCCATTTTTACCCTCCTTAGTTTTTCTTTTATCCTGATTAGTAGGATTGTGTTTAAATATCTAATTTATGAATTTAGTTTTTTTCTTTTATCCTGATTAGTAGGATTGTGTTTAAATATCTAATTTATGAATTTAGTTTTTTTCTTTTATCCTGATTAGTAGGATTGTAATTATTTAATATCAGAATTTAAGAAATTTATCTAACTAATGCTCCCACCAATTATAGCCCATTTAATGGCCTTAATTAAAATAGCCAGCCCCACTCCAGCCATCACACCGGAAAAAAATCTTAAAACATTATTACTTTTTCTGAACCCAAATAATTGAGTTGAACCATCTAAAAAAGTGGGTAGTGTCATTAAAAAGGCCAATAACAACAATAGATAACTGTAATCTACATAGTAAAAGTACACATATATAAAATATGAGAAACCTCCTAAATAGATACCGGTACACCTGGAACAAACAGGGAAATAATGCTCCCTAATCTTAAATGTTCTCTCTGGCAGCCGGTGGCAAAAAGAAATCATGGATAATATTTTTTTTAGGGAGTGCTGGTTTTTTTCATTCATAATTATACAATTTGAATTTAGTTTCAATATTATTAATATTTATTATTATGGATAATCAAAAGAGTTAAATGCTAATATTCATTTATTATATTCTCTAAATAAGACTTTTTCAAGACTTAATCAAAATATCCATTATTTATCATTTTTTCTAAAAATCTCAAAATCAACACCTCTAAATAATCCACATTATCTGGAATAATGACATATGTCCACTATCATCAATCAACTCAAAATATGAACCTTCGATTAGATTATAGGTCTCCCTTTACAATGAAACTGAAATAAAAACATCATCTTGCCCGGTTAATTTTTTTGCTAAGGAACTATCTTTTTGAATAGAAATTATATCCTATTAAAAAGCAATATACTAAACAGGGGAGGTTTTTTAAAATGTTAGATTTTGGTATCACTGTCCAGGAAAAAATGGAAGATTATGAAACTAAATTTTTGAATGAATTAGTTCTGGGTGAGCAAATTTCTGGTGAAATTGTCATTGGAGAATTTAAAGCCTTACCCATGGGAAAAAGGGAAGTAGCTGAATTTTATGTCATAATAACTGATCATGGAAATCGTAAAAAATGGGTTTGTGAATTTACAACCCCCTATTATCCTGAAACAGATAATATTTATGGAGAACATGGGGGTCTATTTTACAATTTTCTCGACTCTTTAAATCAGGTGGTGAATAATACTCCTAAAAATTGGCAGGAAAACTATTCTGTGAATTTCCACAAATTCCGAAAAACAGTAAATGATAATGTGTCTCTGATAACAGTAAAAACAGTTCAATCACCTAATGAAGATGCTAAAACTCTTAACCTGGAAGTTATAGATGCCACCATTAGTAAAAAATCGAAAACCCCAGATTCAGTATCCATCTATGACTTAGCAGATGAAGATCCTATCATTCTCACGGCCTATGCTCATCTTCGCAATAAAGGAGACCGTATCACCGTGAAAAACATTCGATTTGAACTAAAAACATTATTTGATGATAAAAACATAACTGAATCGGCCTATCAATCTGCATTAAAAGAATTGAAAACAATTAAGGATGTTTGAATCTTTTAAATTTAATTTTTTATAATTAATATTCTTGATGTTGTAATATATTATTTCTTATTCCAAACCCTACTTCTTAAGAATTTCCTTTAAATCATCTATTTCTGATTTTATTTCTCGCATCTGATGGTCCATATCATCTAATTTTTTAATTAAATGGCCCATAGTTTCCTGATTTTCTTCCTTTACAGATTCCCTTTCTCTTCTAAATTTTTCCAGTATAGCTGTGGTGGCCGTGGCTGTTAGTATGCTGGAGAATCCTATGGCCGCAAACATGGCCATTAAACCAATTACTCTACCCGTACTGGTATGGGGGACTACATCTCCATAGCCGGCGGTAGTAATGGTCTGCATTATAAACCAGAAACCATCTCCCAGGTTATGAATACCTGGGTTCAGGCCCCTTTCTATGTGGAAAACGGCCAGGGATCCAAATAAGATTATGGCCAGATATATGGTTATGCCATAAATTAATTTAGTTTTATCAGCAAAATCCAGGACTTCTTCATTTATTTCCCGTGAAAACTTGTAAAGGGCCACTATTTTAATTAAAGCGACCACTTTGATGGATATGAAGACCAGGGGTGTTATTCCGCCGGCAAATAGGAATATAATAAAATTTAAAGGGGTAATGACCAGAATATCGGTCCAGTTTCGCTTAATATAACTCCATTTATCATCTAAATCTTTTATTCTCAGGTAAAATTCTACAAAAAGCAGTAATGAGACTAATAAATCCGCATAAATCAATAATATTAAATTATCAGGTTCAAATTCAAAAACAACAATCATTAAGAGCGTGAAAGCATAAAAAATAACCAGGACAAAACATAGTAATTCGTAAATGCGTCTGATTCTTCTTTCTTCTTTCATAATTATTATTAATATTTTTTAGATATATTCTTTTGTTTTTAAAAAGAAATTCTATTGCTGTTAAAAATAATTGGTTAAAATTTTAAAATGAACTATTTAATAATTTAATTTTAAAAATTAGAACTATATTATTAGTTCAATTTCTAAATTGAACCGGATTTGGTTTAAATTCTTAATCAAAACTTGTAAAAATAAACTCAAGTGAATTAATATAAATATAAAAATAAGAATAATAAACTAAAATTACTCTTTTAAGGCCCAGTAGCACCTTTTAGGGGAGATAATGGTCTCGTCTTTCTTGAGTTCTTTCATTATTTTATCCACTTCTTTTTTCTCTACACCAGAGAGGGCACTGACTTTAGTGGCGTTTAATGGCTCTTCTGCTTCTTTAAATGCTTTAATTACTTTTTCAGTATTATTCATAAATATCACCTGTTATTTTACTTAATATAATTAATATTCATATTATATTTTCCATTATTTTTATATGGTTATGCCCTAAATTAATTTGGTTTTATCAGCGAATTCCAGGATTTCTTTATTTATTTCCTGTGAAAATTTGTAAAGGGCCACTATTTTAATTAAATGGCCCATTGTTTCTTGATTTTCTTCTTTTACAGATTCCCTTTTCTCTTCTAAATTTTTCCAGTATGGCGGCGGCCGTTAGTATGCTGGAGAATCCTATGGCTGCAAACATGGCCTAAACCAATTACTCTACCAGTACTAGTATATTTTCCCATTTTTACAAACTTTATTTTTATGTTTTACTTAATTAATTTTATAATAAAAAGGAGTTTAATATTATGATGAAATATAAAAAATTTGTTTACACAACAACTATCAATTGAATAAAAAACATAAATACGTTTAGAGTCATAAAACTTATTATACTATACCTTAAAGGGTTTAAGAACCTGGAACTCATATTAACAAAAAATACATGCAGTTATAGGATGTTCATATGTCTTTGAAAAATTTTAAAAAAAAGATACATACCTTTATATTTCCTAATAATGCTCAACCAAACTGGAAGGGCCTTTTAAACATGTTCGCTGCCTTGGCAGTTGTTTTACCATTAGTTTATTTATTGGGTCTGGATAGCTATGCCATTACCTTTGTATTGACTGGTGCTATTATAAGCCAGATTTTGAGTTTAAAACTCCCCTTAAATTTATTGTTGCGTTTAAATATTCTGAGCATTATAATAATTGGCATATCATTTATAACCGCAGGTATTGGATTGATGAGTCCATGGGTAGCCCTTTTATTATTGCTTGCATGGATTTTTCTCTTATCAATTTTAAATATACTTGGAAAGGCCCCGGGAACTCTAGGTTTTATGGGGGTATTTTTGTTTTTCTATGGTTCTATTGCCATAGTAAACTACCAGGCTACTCCCTTACAGTGGGGTCTTTACGCATCTTTTGGAGCATTTATAAGCTCATTAGTTATTCTTATCCCTAAATTTTTACAAAAAGACCGCTCAAAACGTGAAATTGTGGCCTCATGTCTTCTTCCCGACGCGAATCTAAATACTATTATGATGGCTCAGAAACTCGTCTCTGATACTATTTCAAACCAGAAAAACACCAGCCTGGTGGCGGTGGGAGGGCTATTGGTGGCGGCCCGATTCCAAGCAAATAGCATAGAATCAGAATTAAGTGGAAAAATCAAAGAATATTTTCAAGATTACCTGGCTGAAGTAGATTATTTAAGCCGAGATATAGCAGAGAGTGTTATAAAAAATGATAAAAACCATATAATTGGCCTTGAGAAGCTTGAGGCAAAATTCAAGCTGATAAATGATTTTCCAGGTACTGATCCTGAATTTTTTAATGCTGAAAAACTAGCGAAAGGCTATCTAAACATATTTCTAAAAGCCCAGGATGTTTTAATGGGTAACCTGGTTATACCTCTCCCTCCCAATAATTTTTCATCGGACTTATCGGCTTGGGAGAATATCAAAGCCAACTTAAATATAAATAATATGTATATTAGGCACGGGATCCGGTTTTCACTGGCTGTTGGTATCGCTTTTGTATTATATTTAATAACCCAATCTCACAACATCCACTGGATAGCACTATCCATTTTCGTGGTATTAAAACCAGACCTAATAAGCACCAAAGAAAGGATGATTAAGAGAGTGATAGCCACAATAATCGGGGTGGTGCTGGCCTTAATCATAGCTAACTTTTTCATATTTATTGGCTGGCCAGTGATGATTACAGTAATGATTTTGATTATGATGGCTTTTATAGTGTTATATTACAATATAAGCTATTTACACATGGCAGTAGCTGCCACCATGCTTATTATTTTCATTCTACCTATGGATAAAATAATGATTATGGGTGGATTAAGGGTGTTAGATGTTTTAATTGGATCAACAATAGCTTTTGTTGTGAGTTATGTAGTTTTACCAACCCGTTTAAAGGTGAATCTACCTCAACTTTTGGCAGATAGATTAAACTCAACCAGAGATTATGTGCTCAAATCATCACCACCTATGGATATCAATAATCCAGAAATATTAATCGCTGTTCGTGAAATAGCCAGAACCCATAACAATCTTAAGGCTGGTATTCAAAAATTAAAAGACTCCTATGACGATATAGATGATGATGTGTTATTTTATCAAGATATTCTTAATTCAGTTGACAAATTATCTGGTGATTTCACTGCACTCACCTTACAAACTAAAAACATTAAAATAACTGATGAAGACTTCCAATTAGCCATAAAATATCTGGCTGACTTACTAGGTACTCTGGAAGAATCAATAAAACTAACATCGAAAGTACCCCCAGAAATCGACTTTAATTATGCAACTAACATGATTGAAAATATGAAAAAAGATATCACTAACGAGGAGTATATGGTAGCATTCAAATACCTGGAATGGATAATATCAGATATAAAGATACTTTATGGTTTAATACATTATGGATCCAAAATAAGGACCTTTGATAGGTATAAAGACTTTTAAATCAATTTATAATTATTCTATAATCTATGGCTATTACCTCAATTCAGGGAATATGATGATTAAATAATGCGGGAGATGTGAGTACATGTCGGTTATTGAAATAAATAATTTGACCAAAAATTATGGAAAATTCAGGGCGTTAAATAGTCTAGATTTCAAAGTAGAGCAAGGTGAAATTTTTGGTTTTATTGGCCCTAATGGTGCAGGTAAATCAACCACTTTACGTATTTTAATGGGTATGCTGCAAAAAAACAGTGGAAAGGTCTCTATTATGGGGCTTGATCCCTGGAAAGATGCAGTAAAACTCCATTCACGTTTGGCTTATGTTCCTGGTGAAGTGAATCTATGGCCCAACCTAACCGGTGGGGAGGTCATTGATTTTTTAGGAAGACTCCGGGGAGGGTTTAGTGAAGAACGCCGGGAAAAACTCATAAAAATGTTTAAATTAGATCCAACCAAGAAATGTGGTACTTATTCAACAGGTAACAAGCAAAAAGTAGCCCTTATATCTGCATTAGTCTCTGATGTAGAACTATATATTCTTGATGAACCAACCATAGGCCTGGATCCACTAATGGAAGTAGTCTTTCGAGGGTGTATTAATGAACTAAAAAAAGAGGGTAAAACAGTTTTACTCTCTAGCCATATACTCTCAGAGGTAGAAGCACTTTGTGACCGGGTTAGTATTATTAGGGAGGGGCAAATTATTGAAACCGGCACATTTGAAGAATTAAGACACCTCACCCGTACATCTATCACCATAGAATCATATAAACCCATTACCGGCCTAGAAAATCAGGAAGGTGTCTACAACCTTTCTTTAAAAGAAAATCATGCTCAGTTCAGTGTGGATGCAGAAAAAATTGATTCGGTGCTGAACTATTTAGTCCAATTCGGTGTAAAGTCTCTCCTAAGTACTCCCCCTACACTTGAAGATCTCTTCATGCGTTATTATGGTGATGAATACACCCCAGATATGCGGCCGTGGAGTGAATTTAAATGAAAATGGAAAATCTTTCTGGTACCCGGGCCTTAATCCGCCTAATTCTTCGCAGAGATCGCATAATCATACCAGTTCTATTTTTATTCCTTATTTTAATATTTGTCAGCATCGCTGCCAGTTTTGTTAATCTTTATGCGGACGCTGCACTAAGAGAAGCCCTGGTTTTACAGATTTCTAGTAATCCTGGTATTGTTCTAACTTTAGGCCCTATTCAAAACTCTTCAATTGGTGGCCTGGTGGCCTGGCGTAGTGCTGTATTTGGCCCTATATTAGTAGCATTGGTAAGTATCTTTCTCATGATTCGACATACTCGTAGTGAGGAAAGAAAAGGGCGTCTTGAGCTATTAAATTCCACGGTAGTTGGTCGGCAGGCGACACTAACTTCAGCTTTAATTACCATTTGCGGTGCTAATATGCTCCTGGGGATAGTAATTTTCCTATCTTTTCTGGGGCTGGGACTTCCCTGGGAAGGTTCACTGGCCCTGGCATTATCCATGGTTGCTTTTGGGTGCCTTTTTGCAGCCATTACTGCAGTAATGGTACAGTTAACCGAAAGTTCAAGTGAGGCACGATACCTCAGTGTGGCCATTTTAATAGCTTTTTTCATATTACGCATCATAGGGTGGGATGAAGGAGGCACTAACTGGTTTTTCTGGCTTTCACCCCTGGGATGGGTGCAGAATATTCGTGCTTTTGCTGGTGAAGAATGGTGGATTTTTGGATTATTCACTGTTTTGACCATGGGATTAATTGCTTTAGCCTATTATCTCTCTTCAGTGCGAGATTTAGGGGCAGGGATTTTACCACCAAGAAGTGGTCCTAATCGGGCATCATTTACATTAGGTAGTACCCTGGGACTGGCCTGGAGACTACAAAGGGGAATGTTACTATTTTGGATAGCAGGGTTTGCTTTAATGGGAGTTTTTATTGGATACTCTGCCCAGACCGTTTCTAATATATTTATTGATAATCCGCAGTTTTTGAATATCATCTCCCAAATTGGTAAGGGCACAGAACCATTGGATATTTATATAAATTTCATGCTGGTATTATTTGGTCAGATATTTGCCATTTATGGGATTTTATCGGTATTGAAATTACGTTCTCAGGAAGTAAAAAGATATTCAGAATTCCTTCTCACAAATACAGTAAGTAGAACTAAATGGGCTTTAACTAACCTTTCTTTGGCATTAATTGGCCCCGCTATAATTATGGTCATATTTATTTCATGTTACAGTATCAGTTATGGATTAATTTCAGGTAATATGGGCCAGAACCTACCCCAACTATTAAGCGCAGCCATAGTTTATTTACCCGCAATCTGGGTGATGGTGGGAATATCTATGGCATTATTTGGTATTTTGCCTAGATTAACCTCTTTAAGTTGGGTAGTACTGGGATTATTATTGATAATAAATTTACTGGCGGATTTCCTGGATATAAATCAGTGGATACTGAATATTTCTCCATTTACACAGGTACCTAATTTATTGTTAGGGGATACTATAGGATGGCCTTTAGGTATAGTTTTGGTGGTGGCACTAGTGCTAATATTGATGGGTATATTTGGTTTCCAGCGGCGGGATATTGCTTAAAAAATAATAATTTTTTATTTTTAAATTAGACTTTTTTTTATTTTTTTATTTTTTATTCTTAAATTAGACTATTTTTCCTATGCTAGTTTAATCTAAAACAGTTTAAACTAAAAAAATAATCTAATTTTCACTTATCTCTATTTACTTTAACATGATATGTCGTATAAACCTGAAAAA
>CAYUFT010000001.1:33887-77245 GCA_964444115.1 uncultured Methanobacteriaceae archaeon | reverse complement strand
TATTTGTGGGTGTGGTGAATCACGAATATTCCACGGTAAATTATAAAGTGATGGTCAAGTTACAGGGAAAAATTATAAGTACTGAAAATATAAGTCTGAAAAATAATCAGAAGTGGGAAAAGGACATAATTTTCACCCCAGATGCATCTGGAACTAATCAAAAACTGGAGCTATTATTGTACAAGTTGCCAGATGATAAGAATGATTATAGATCGTTACATCTATGGGTTAATGTAAGCTAATACCAATAGCTAATTTAAATTTAGGTTATGTAAAAGTTGAACTCATAAAACATTAATCATCTTCAAGGTACAATATAATACAATCTCAGAAAAAAGATTAACTTATATAAAAATTGACAGTTAATTAATACCATTTAATAATTAAAAAAATTTTAATTCATTTATTAAATAAAAATCATAATTATAAATAACTCAAAAATCTTTAAACCATTTTGTGAGTAAAATTAAAAATCATAATTATAAATAACTCAAAAATCTTTAAACCATTTTTTTGAGTAAAATTTTATAGAAATTATAATAAGGACGTATTATCCATGCAAAATAAAAATATTGTTGTGACTGGTGGTTTAGGATTTATTGGAAGCCATTTAGTTGATAAATTAGTTGAAAATAATCAAGTTACTATTATTGATGATAAATCATCCGGGAATATAACCAATCTAGCCTATCCTCAACATGAAAATCTGGAGATAATAATTGGTGGAATTAATGATTTAGACTTAAAAGAAATCTTCCAGGACAAAGATTACATATTCCATGAGGCCGCCATGGCCAGTGTGCCTCTAAGTGTGGATTTCCCAGAAGAATCACACCGAATAAATGCTACCGGGACCCTGAAAATATTAGTTGCTGCTCGAGATGCGGGTGTAAAGAAATTATTAAATGCCTCCAGTTCCGCAGTTTATGGGGACAATACTAACATGCCCCTAAAAGAAAGTGAACCTGTAAATCCACTATCACCATATGCTGTTTCTAAAACATCTGCCGAACAATACTGTAAAGTATTTTCAGAAGTTTACGGCCTACAAACCGTCTCTTTTAGATACTTTAATGTTTTTGGCCCTCGTCAAGCCCCAGATTCACAGTACGCTGCAGTTATTCCTAAATTCGTTGATTCATTGTTAAATGACAATTCACCTATAATTTACGGTGATGGGGAACAGAGCAGAGACTTTATATTTGTTAATGATGTAGTAGATGCTAATATCAAGGCCTGTGAGTCAAAATTCAGTGGAGTTCTTAATCTAGCATGTGGAACCGCACTAAGTGTGAATGAGCTGTTTAGTATGATTAAAAACATTTTAGGATCACCTTTGGAACCAAAATATGTGGAAGAACGTTCCGGTGATATAAAACATTCCATGGCCGAAGTCAGTGGCCTGAAGAATATTGATTTTATGCCCAAAAAAGACTTTGAAATACAATTAAGAGAAACTATTGAATGGTTTAAAAAATCAAAGAAAATAGTTTAAATTATTATTAAACCTATTTTAACTTATTTAATTCTAATAAAAAAAGTCTTGATATGATAATAATGATAATAATACCTCTTAATAAAATAAAATTAAAAAAATTCTAATAATAATACTAGTTACTTTAATAAAAAAATATTCTTTTTTTAAATCGAATGAGATTTAAAAATTAATCTAAAATCACTTTCATTCCATTCCGGATCTATTTTTAAAGCTTCTTCGGCCATTATATTCTTCCAATCAATTCCCGGAGCAATGCAGTTATTTTCCATGTGAGTGGCAATGGATGGTAAAGGCGTCCATAATTTAAATCGTTTACCATTAATAATTTGCTTGGTAGAGTCCAACCATACCCTGAAAACTATTTTTCTCATTTCAGTGGATTTAAGCATATTAACCGGATTTATCTGATACTTGGTAAGGGCCAGCCACATGCTAGAATCATAATTACCATTAACATATGTTTTTAAAACTTCTTGAACATCACTCAAAGTTTTTTTAGTGGTTAAGAAGGTTAAACAAGTTGAATTAGCAGTTCTCCACTTTCGAGTTGCGGTAGACCTGGTTTCGTATTTGTGTTGATGTAAGGGATGATTATAGTAATCCAGATGATCATAGGCCGAAACAAAATCAACGTCATCATTGCTATCCATGAAGGTAATCATTTCTTTAAATTGATTAGGAAGATAAAAATAATCGTCTTCAGCAAAATAAACCCTGTCCGAATATTCCTGTTCTAAAAGGGCCATGATTTGAAGGTCAAAGGTTGCTTGATTACCAATACCTTTTAATTCAATTAATTCCAGGTCATCTTTAGAAAAATATTTTTCAAAAAGTGCATGGTATTCCACGGGACAGTTATCCAGTAATACAATCATTTTAACTTTTAAATCACCTAGAGAATCTTTAAAAGATTTTAAACAAAATTCAGAAAGTTTAAGTTTATCATGACTAAAAACAGGGGGTACTTTTGATACACCGGGATAAATTCTGTAAGCAACAGCTAAATCATAATCGTACAACCACATCACCCAAAAGTAATATTATTTTCATTATTATTTATATGTTATTATTATAGTTATAAAAGGTTATTATAGATTTATAAATAGATTTTCTTAAATAATTAAGAGAAAATATTTAGATTAAAATAATTTATTGTTAATCCAAGCATGAATTACTAATAGATTTGTTAATTCAACAATGATTACTAATAATTATGTTGATTAAAGTTTTAATAGTTAATTGAAAAATTATAGGATTAATTGATAGAATAATTAACTATAAAATCATTATTTTTTAGATTTCCAAGATAATATTTTTAAAAAAATCAATAGTTTTTCCCAGGCCCTGATCCAAAGACGTTTTAGCTTCCCATTTAATAAGTTTATTGGCCTTAGAAATATCCGGTTTTCTTTGGCGTGGGTCATCCACAGGTAATGGTTTAAAAGAAATTTTAGAGGAACCATTCATTTTTTGGAGAATAATTTTAGCAAAATCAATGATTTTATACTCGTCAGGATTTCCTAAATTCATAACTTCTCCATCAAGTCCGTTATAAGTCGAAAATCGGAATATTCCTTCTACTAAATCATCAACATAACAAAAACTACGACTTTGAGATCCATCACCATAAACTGTGATGTCCTCGCCTTTAAGAACCTGATAAATAAAGTTAGGAACCACCCGCCCATCATTTATTTTCATTCTAGGTCCATAGGTATTGAATATTCTAACAATTCTACTATCAAGACCAAACTCACGATGATATGACATTACTGCAGCTTCTGAAAATCTTTTAGCCTCATCATAGACTGATCTTGGCCCATTGGGATTTACATTTCCCCAGTAATCTTCTGTTTGTGGATGAACCTCGGGATCCCCGTAAATTTCAGAAGTGGAAGCTACAACATAGGTTGCATCCATGTTATGAGCTATTTCAAGAGTATTAAAAGTTCCATAAGAATCAGCTTTCATGGTTTCTAAAGGGAATTTAAAATAATCAACGGGACTGGCCGGACAGGCAAAATGAAGCACTATGTCAAATTTTTCAGTGTTAGGAATATTAAAAAGTCCAGTTTTTTCCATTTCAGGTCTTGAAGAAACATCCGCTTCCATAAATTGGAAATAAGGATTTGAATCCAGATGGGAAAGGTTATGTGCACTGCCGGTGAGAAAATTATCAATTCCTACTACTTCAAAGCCCTCAGCTAAATATTTATCAACTAAATGACTTCCAATGAATCCTGCAGCCCCTGTAATTAAAACTTTACCTTTTTTATCCATGAAAATTCTCCATAATTCATCTAAAAACATTAGATATGGCCATTAAAATATAATCGTTAATTAATAGTTATCATGAACTAAACCAATTAAAAAATTAGTTTAGAACGATTAATAATTGATATTATCTAATAATTCATCTTCCTACACTGTAATATTCAAATTCCTTCATTTCATCCACTTTAAAAATATTCCGCCCATCAATAATTATCGGAAGCCGCAGTAGTTCTTTTACCTTCTTCAAATCAGCTTCTTTAAATTCTTCCCATTCAGTGATTATTAACAGGGCATCAGCGTCCTTAAGGGCATCATATTTGTCTTCAAAATATTTAACACTGTCTGATTCCGGTAAAATATTTTTAAAATTATCACTAGCCTCCGGATCATATAAATGAAGGTTGGCCCCATTTTTTTCCAGTTCCTGAGTAATTTCAATAGCTGGTGCTTCTCGAATATCATCAGTTTCTGGTTTAAAGGCTAATCCCCATACTGCAATATTCTTATTTTTATTAATCCACAAAATATCCTCTATCTTATCTAAAAATGACCTTTTTTGGAAAGCATTAACGTTTTCGGTCTCCTTTAAAAGCCCAAATTCCAGGCCATGGTCCTCAGCGATTTTAATAAAGGCCTGAACATCTTTAGGAAAGCAGGATCCACCATAACCAATACCTGCATTGAGGAAATTCTCCCCAATCCTATGGTCAAGGCCTATACCTTGAGCCACCGTATTAACATCAACCCCTACTTTTTCGCATAATGCTGAAATCATGTTGATGTATGATATTTTCATGGCTAAAAAAGAGTTAGAAGCGTGTTTAATGAGTTCTGCTGCTGCAGGTTTGGTGAATAATAAGGGGCGACCTTCTTTGGTAAAGGGAGCATATAACTCTTCAAAAATAGCTTGAGCGCGATCACTCTCAACACCCACCACAACACGATCCGGATTCATGAAATCATGGATCCCCGTACCTTCTCTTAAGAATTCCGGATTGGAAGCAACATCGAATTGAGCCTCATCATAAGCATATCTTTTAATGGTCTTTTTCACCCATTGATGAGTGTTTACTGGTACTGTTGATTTTTCGATGATTAATTTGTAACCATTAAGATGTTCGGCTATCTGTCGAGAAACGTCTTCCACTTGAGAAAGGTCTGCTTTCCCATCACCACTTTGAGGAGTTCCTACGCAAATAAAAATTACTTCAGAGAATTTTACTGCTTCTTCTATATTAGTAGTAAATCTTATTCTACCTTCTTCCAAGTTATTTTGAAGTATTTCTGTAAGACCATGCTCGTATATGTGAGATTCACCCTTCTGAAGTTTATTAACCGTAGATTCCCTTTTTTCTATACACAAAACTTCATTTCCTAAATCAGCAAAACATGCAGCAGTTATCAGTCCCACATAACCTGCCCCAATTACCGTAATATTCATTGAACCACCCGATATAATTAATTATAATTCCATTAAATGAATTAACTCATAAAATAATAAAATAAGCCTGAATAATCTAATTCGTACTTATTTAGGCCATTATCTTTTATTAATAGTAATTTTAGTATTATATTTTATTTGGTTTAAATTATTTAATTATTGCTTAATCATATAATCAATAAATTGGCAATTAAATAACATCAATCACTATAATAAATAACTTTTTAGAAATCTAAGATATAAATATTATTATTATAACTTAATAATAGATAAATCAGCATATATCATAGAAATTAAAATCAGCATTACATTCAGTAAAATTAAAAAAATCAAACATTATCTTTAAAATTAAAATCAGCATTACATCATTAAAATTAAAAAAATCAAGCATTATCTTTTAAATGATTATTAGTTTTTAAATTCTATAAAAAAAACTCCAAGTACCTAGTTGATAGAAAATCTAAAAATTCAAGTCTTATACTTAGATTAAATATTAGTTATATACAACAACTTTAATAAATGATAAAAGTAAATGAATAAAGAATTGTATAGTGATTATAATTAGTTATAAAAGAACTTTTACTTAGATTAATATAATAATTAGGGACTAATATGGTTATTTAATTCTTAAATTGACTTTTATTAATTTATATAATATACTAATAATGTGATATCCTCTATAAACCATCATAATCTGAAATAGGATATCCAATACTAAATGGGGATAAATAAGGTAATAATATGAGCGTGGCAAGAAAAATAGCAAAAAACACCGGCCTATTGATGATAGCATCATTATTTACTAATATTATGGCCTTTGTATGGACCATTTATACTGCCAGCTATCTAGGAACCGCTGGTTTTGGAATTCTTTCTGCTGCTCTGGCCCTGACCGGTATATTTAGTGTGGTAGCTGATCTGGGATTAAGTACCTATTCTACCAGAGAAATTGCCCGAACTACTGAAAAAACAAAAAAGCTTCTAGCGAATGTTGCTTTGATTAAAGTTTTCCTGGCCATATTCACCTTCATCTTACTCTACCTCACCATCATAATAAAAAATTATCCTCCAGAAACTGTGAATGTAACCCTAATTATAGGCGCATATATGATTTTCACATCATTTAGTGCGCTTTTCAATGCTATCTTCCAGGGCCAGCAGCGAATGGAATTTCAGACTATTGGAAACATCCTAAACAGTTCTCTACTTTTGATGGGTATATTACTGGCTATTTACATGGGAGGTAGTGTGGTAACTATAAGTCTGGCTTATTTATTGGCCAGTATCATTACTTTGATTTATTCCATTATGGTAACCGCCTGGAAATTTACAGTGCCCTCCTTTGAATTTGATAGGAAATTTTGGAAAGAAACCATTATTAAAGCACTTCCCTTTGGAATTACCAGCGTATTTACCACCATATATTTCTGGATTGACACGGTAATGCTTTCTTTTATGCAGGGAGATGCTGCCGTGGGTCTTTACAATGCTCCTTATAAACTTCTTATGGTAATGCTTTCCCTGTACAGTGTTTACATACTAGCTTTATTCCCTTTCATGTCAAAATTTTATATGGAATCCTCAAATTCTTTAAAATTAACTTATCAACGTTCATTCAAGTTTATGCTCATTATAAGTCTTCCTGTGGCAGTTGGAACTACTATGCTGGCCCAGGAAATAATTTTATTCATATATACTCCCCAGTATCTACCATCAGTAGCAGCTCTGCAGATACTCATCTGGTCCATTGTGTTCATGTTTATAAATGGGCTCTCCTCTAATCTTTTAGGATCTGTGGATAAACAAATGGCAGTTACTAAAATAACTGGAATCGGTGCGGTAGTAAATATTGGTATAAATATAGTCCTAATCCCTATTTTAAGTTTTTATGGGGCCAGTATTGCTACCGTATTTACTGAATTTTTTATAATGCTCTTATTTGTTCGCATAATATCCAGAACAGAATATTCCGTAGGAAATGCCATTTTGAGAGATTTATGGAGAATTATAATACCTTGTGTAGTCATGTTAGGTGTTTTAGTTTTCTTAAAGCTACCATTATTGGCCATGATCGTTATCTGTGCTATAGTTTATTTAGTAGGCATATTGTTAACCAAGGCCATAGACGACCAGGATATTGCTATAATTAAAGGCATGATCCGTAAAAACAAATCCAATTAATAATAATTAAATTAATAGATTAAACTAGTTAAAAACTGATATTTATTATATAAATTCCATGGAAAAGAATTAATAATTATATAAAGGAGTTAGTCATGCCACCTCACGTTACTATTATTTTACTAAACTGGAATGGATGGAAAGACACTTTAGAGTGTTTAGAAAGTGTTTATCAAATAAGTTATCCTTCATTCAGCGTAGTATTAGTAGATAACAATTCCATTGATGATTCCTTAGCAAAAATAAGAGATTTCTGTTCCGGAGAATTAAATGTTTTTAGTGAATTGAAAGCTGGAAATATTTCTAAAATTATTAAAAATCCCTCTAAAAAACCAGTGGAATTATGGGAATTTAATGAGAGTGATATTGAAGAAAAAACTTATTTTAAAAAAGATATTAAAAGTTTACCCGGTGCAAGCAATCTTTTCTTAATAAAAAATAATAAAAACCATGGTTTCGCTGGTGGAAACAATGTAGGCATCAAATTTGCCCAAAACATGGTGAAAACTGATTACATTCTTCTTTTAAATAATGATACGGTAGTGGAAAATGGATTTTTAGAACCTATGGTTGAAATCTCTGAAAATAGTAAGGACATAGGATTCGTAGGCCCCAAAACGTACTTCTATCATCCCTACCCCCAAAAAATCATTCAAATAACTGGTGGTGGAGGGATAGATCTTAAAAAGGCCAAAACTTTCCAGAGAGGATATCAAGAAGAAGAGCGTGGACAATACCATAATTCGGTAGATATAGGTTATGTGGGGGGTTCCTGCGTTCTGGTAAAAAGTGAAGTATTGGATGAAGTGGGCCTGCTCGATGAAAGGTTTTTTATGTACTGGGAAGACACTGATTGGTCATATCGGGGATATAAAAAAGGTTATAGGTCTGTTTATCAACCAGAATCAATTATTTGGCATAAACACGGGGCTTCCAGTAAACCATGTTTTGAACTTTATTATTTAAGCCGCAACCGAGTATTTTTCATGAAAAAGAATGCCAGCTCCAGGGAATATCGCAGTTTCTTGTTGCATTTTTTCACACGTGTGTTTTGGTTGGACATATGGTACTATTTAATCCATCTTAAAGACTTAAAAAAGGTTTCATGTTATTTAAGAGGCCTGAAAGATGGTTTTAAATTAAAAGTATAATTGATGAGTAAATTAAAGTATAATTTAAGTCGAATTTTTATGAAATTGAAAATTATAGTTTTAATATGAAAATAGAATTAATAGTTAAACTACTTTACATACCCTTAAATTTTAATAATCCCAATATTAATTAAAAATAAACAAATAAAATTTTACCAATATACTTTCAAACAAATTCTGGATTTATCTATTAATGATTTAATAATTTTAAAGGAGATAAAATGGATATCAATTTCACCCTATGGTCTACCAACATGTCTGGTGGATATAAAGTAATTTTTGAGCTGGCTAATGGTTTAGTAGATCGAGGCCACCAGGTAACTATAACTGCCTTAGGAGGAGATCACTCCTGGTTTCCTTTAAAGGCCCGTTTAAATTATGTTAATCCACCATGGCCCATAAAATTATTGAGTCCTATTTTGAAAGTTCTCCTTAAGCGTCCCGCCCGATATTATGAGGCCTTAACCTTAACCCAGAAACTTAAATTAGGATTTGAACCGGATTTAGTTAAAGCATTATCCGAAAACACTCCCCCATGTGATATCAATATCGCCACCTGGTTTCCCACGACTTTTGCAGTTTATAGAAGTGATAAAGGAGTTCCCGTTTATCTTTGTCAGGACTTTGATGAGTTGGCCCAGGAAAGAGGGAACTATTTCACTCAAATGTTTCATGAAAGCCTGTATTTACCATTTAATATTATAACTATATCGGGATGGTTAAAAGAGTGGATACAAGAAAATTATAATAAAGATTCCGACGTTATAGTCAATGGAATTGATCACAACGTGTTTTATCCTCGAGAAAATATATTTAAAGCATCTAATCTAAAGGGGGATGAAAATATTTCCTCTGATAGTAGTGATGGTCCAAAAATAATGAGTATATTCCGAGGATTATCCTATAAAGGCGATCAAGACCTTATTGATGCTCTTAATATTGTAGCTAAAGAATTTAAAAATGTTACTTTAGTTGCCGTGGGGAAAAAAGAAGTTTTAGATAAATTATTAGTAAAAGAAGATCTGAATTTTGATTTCATCACTTTTAACAATGCAAGTGATGATAAAATGGCGGAACTGTATAGTTCATCTGATATTTTTGCATTCCCTTCACACATGGAAGGGTTTGGCCTTCCCCCTTTAGAAGCAATGGCCTGTGAAACTCCCGTAGTTACTGCTGATTGCCTGGGTGTGCGTGATTATGTTAAAAATGGTGAAAATGCATTAATGGTACCTCCTAAAAATCCAGAAGTCCTGGCTGAAGCTATAATCAATGTTTTAAATGATGAAGAAATGCAAACAAAGTTCAAAGAAAATGGATTAAAAACAGCAGCATATCATACCTGGGAAAATGCCATTAATAGCTTTGAGAGTATATTAATAAAGGCTATGGATGGAAATTAATTGTATTCCTTGAATATTTACTCTAAATACTTCTAAAGATTAATGGGTTCCGAGAATATTTACTCAAAATATACTTCTTAAGATAATTTGGTTCCTAGAATAGGTACTCAAAATATAATTCTAAAATATCAAAGTGATTAAATGATTTCAGTCATATGTGTATATAACCATAGGGAAAGCCTGAAAAATTATTTGCTTCCTGTTTTAAACCTTCAAAGTTGCGAACATGAGCGTATTTTAATTGATAATACAGATGGTAGATTTAAATCTTCTGCTGAAGCCCTAAATTATGGTGCTAGAAAAGCAAAAGGCGATTATCTAATGTTTGTTCATCAAGATGTAGATCTGGAATCAAGTTCCTGGTTAGAAGATGTTCATAAAATTTTAGACAAGTTGCACCATTTAGGGGTGGCTGGCGTGGCCGGGATGTCTATCAATGGCCAAAATCACCTGGAAAGGCAAAGAAATATAATAAAACATGAAGTCCCACCGGTTAAATGGGGAAATCCTATTGAAGCACCAGAAGAAGTGGAAACTGTGGATGAATGCTTATTTATCATACCTCGTGAAGTTTTCCAGAAAATAGAATTCGATGAGGAAACCTGCCCGGGATGGCACTTGTATGGCGTTGATTATTGTTTAAGTTGTCAAGAAATAGGTTTAAAAGTTTATGTAGTCCCTATGAGTATTTATCACCTTTCCGCCCACTCGGGAGATGAAAATCCTCTTAAAACTGCTTTAAAAATGGGATATCATCCCGCAGAATACTATAAAATTCTTCCCAAGCTCATGAAAAAACACCGGGCCCATTTCAGTAAAATCTACACCACCTGTGGTGAATGGGATACCAAAACTCCGCTTCTACTACAAAGAGCATCACTTACCTTTAATTTAGGAGTGAATTTTATAAAAAGAAAATTCAACTAGATCTTAATCCCATACTCGTTATAGAATTATTTTAAATAATATTCTAATTAATTTTAAAATAAACCTGTGATCCAGGTAAGGGGCCACATTCAAATAGGTAAATAAATCCTTAATCAAATCAAGTAATTATATGATAAGAATCCTATAATTATTTTATCTGAAAATTTCATTTATCCATCTTACTAAATGTTTACTGCAATCTAAATGAGTGATACCATGAAAGTGTGCTACTTTGGTTCCTATGCCCCATCTTATCCACGGCATAGAATAATAATTAAGGGACTTCAATCTCAGGGAGTAGAAGTAACTGAAGTTACAGACTCATCACAGATACTACTCCGCTATCCCCAGCTGGCCCGAAAGTATCTATCTGAAAAAGACTTTGATGTTATTTTTGTAGGTGAGGCCAGTAATTATGTGCAACCTTTAGCTATTCTACTTAAAAAAATAACTAGAAAACCCCTGGTATTTGATACTTATGTATCCTTATATGATACTAATCAGGATAGGGGAGTTCACCAAAATCCCGTCCTTTCTAGATTATTTTATAACCTGGATAAGTACAACTGCCTTTTTTCAGACGTGGTACTGCAGGACACTAATCAAAATGTGGAATACTTCCATGAAACATTCCATATAGAAAAAGAAAAGTTTAGAAGATTGCTGATTGGTGCGGAAGATGATTTGTTCTACCCTCAAACAAGTTTGGAGGATAATGAAAAGGTGAGATTGGATGATCAAAAGGAAACAAATACCACAGAATCATTCAAAGTTCTATTTTACGGTACTTACATACCATTACACGGTATAGAATACATTATTCAGGCTGCTAAGATTTTAGAAAATGAGAATATAAGTTTCCAGTTAATAGGCCGGGGCCAAACATTTCCAGAAATTCAGAAACTCTATGAAAGTCTGCATTTATCTAATATAGAATTTAAAGGAATGGTGGATTATCAAGAACTCCCTAACTACATTGCCCAATCTGATGCCTGTCTGGGAATTTTTGGAGGAACCGAAAAGTCCATGCGAGTGATACCTACCAAGGCTTATCAAATTTTAGCTATGAAAAAACCACTCATTACTGGATATTCACCCGGGGCTTTGGAACTATTTGAAAACAAAAATAATGCTCTTTTATGTGAAATGGCCAATCCGGAAAGTTTAGCTTCCGCAATTTTAGAACTAAAGGAAGATGAAAAACTTCGCACCAGGATTGCGGATAATGGTTATAATCTTTTCCAGGGAAAATTAACTCCTAAACAAATTGGATTAGAAGCCCTTAAAATAATTAAAAACGTATTATAATCAATTATTTAAAAAAATGATTCTAAATGTAGATTCTGATATATTTTACATATAATTTTTTTATTAATTAATTCCCATTTATTTAATTAATTTTTTATTTTAAACATTTTTCATACACTTCCTGGGTTTCCTTAACAACAGTTTCCCAGTTAAATGTATTTAAAGCAAGTTCACGAGCTTTTTGGGCCATAGAATCCCTTTTTAAATCATTTTGAAGTATATCTGCTAATGCCTTTTCCAACTGATCTTCCTGGTAATCTATTACCTGGCCCTCATCTGTTGAAACCCATTCTGAAATCCCGCAAAATTTGGTTACTACCACTGGTGTCTTACAGGCCATGGCTTCTACCACCACATTACCAAAAGACTCGTAACGATCTCGGGAAGGGAGAACAAATACATCTGCATCAACATAAGCTTCTAATTTATCATTTTCATATAAAGGGCCCGGAATAATAACTGAATTTTCGATTCCCAGTTCCTGAACCAGATGATTAATCTTATCCAGATAATGATCGTCTGGGCCAGCAATGACCAGTTTAGAAGGTCCTATTTTTTTTACTAAATTTTTAAATGATTTTAAAAGTAAATCAATACCTTTTCTCTCATGAAGACGGCTTAGATATAATATTATCTTCTCATCTTCTTTAATTCCCATTTTTTCCCTGAAAAGGCCTTGGGGAGGTAATTTTTGATAGGTTTTTAAATCAATTCCATTAGGAATCTGTACCACCGAATCAAGATCTAGATTCGTGAAAACATCCCTATATTGGCTTGCCTCAGAATTAGAAGATGCAATTATTTTACAGGCATCATAGATTATAGATTTACCCACTATTTTGTCAAAAATCTCTTTTTGACGGCTTTTTATCATGGTAGGGGCTGATCCTCGAGGTTGGATAAGGTAGGGAATATCATATTTTTTAGCATACCTATGAACAATTGCTGCTAAAAACGTTCGGTGCTCGTGTATATGAATAATATCAAATTCTTTAAGTTTTTTTCGAACAACCAGAGGCATATAATAAGGAACTGGGAAATTTAATCCTCCCGCTAAAAACATGGACAAATTACGGAAATAATAAGTTTCTATTCCTTCCACATCAACTGGAACATTTTTTTCAACATCTAACCTTTTCTTAAAACCGTCGGTGGTGAAAACTGTAACTTCATGGCCACCGGTGACTTGTCGGCGTGCAGTTTCATAAACTGAACGAGGCGGACCACCTGCTTCCCAGGATGGTTTAAAAAATGGAGTTACATGTAGAATTTTCATAAAAATCAACTAATATGGTACTAATGTTGCTTTAATAAATATCCAGTTTATATCCAGTCATTTTAAAAGATAAAATCTTTATTTTTAAAGATAAAATCAGCCTGAAAAATCTTTTATCAATTTATTAATTGTTTCTTCAAATCTTTCGGTGATTAATTCCCAGTCATTGTTTTTTACAAATTGACGGGCCTTTTTTCCCTCATCTTTAATGATATTCTCATTTCTCATTTTCTGAGCCAGTGGTAAAACTTCCTCTGATCCATTGATATACTGTAATCCATGGCCTTCACCAAATTCCATGCTAATTCCAGGTAGTCTGGTAACAATAACTGGTTTTTCCATGGCCATGTATTCATAAATCTTAATAGGTACAATGTCCTGCATAATCTCTTCATCCTGGTGAGCGGGGAGTAAGCATATATCGGCGGCAGCTGTGAATTCTGGTATTAGATTATATGGCTGCTTTCCCGTGAGAATTAACTGGTCTTGCAGACCATACTTGTCTCTAATGCGAACCATATCATCATAGGCATCTCCATCTCCTACCACCACTATTTTAATTTTTGGATATTTTTCCTTATTTTGGCCCAATTCTATGGCCAACTCCTTCATTCCCGCAAAGTGATAAATCCAGCCCATGAAGAAAAGTACGGTATCGTCTTCTTTTATACCGTATTCATCCCGGATGCGTGAACCATCCATATCTGGATTGAACTGTTTTAAGTCAATTCCCGCATCAATTATCTGAGTTTTTTCGGGGTTTGAACCAAGTTCTATTGCTAACTCAGCCAATCGTTGGTTAATAGTGAGTACTAAATCCGATCGGGTTATGGTACGTTTATTAATGTTTTTTCCCAAACCCTGGAATATTTTCTCAGGAATTAAAGCATATAATACATCTATTAAATAATAGACAAAAGGAATGCCATGTTTATTAGCAGATCTGGCCGCTAAATTAGCATTTAACAAACCAAAGGCAATAATTACATCGGGCTTAAATTCTTTTATTTGCCTTTCAATTTCTTTTCCATGGAAATAGGGAATAGAAACATAATCTAAAACTGGTATCTGAATTAGGGAAGGTCTGATAACTTGTATTCTGGCTTTAGGATTTACCTTATGAACGTGATGGTAAACTTTTCTATCAACCAGGAAATCAAATCTTTTTTCGTCCTTTCTTCTCCAATCAATCCCATGATCTATAACTCGAATAGAATGGCCTTTGACGGATAGTCGATCCATTAGATGGTGTTGTTGATGTGGATTTCTTTCAATCCAGTCTGATTCCTGAACAATGAGTATGCGCATTTAAATTACCTGATGAAGTTCTTAAAAATTGAATTATATTTACTATAAATTAAATTACTGAATTTGTTTGAGGAGTAATTGGAATATCAATAAGTTTTGAATAAATTATGGATGACCTAAGTAAATGTCACTAATTGAATAAATTATTGATGATCTTAACAAAATCTTTTAATTAAATCTGCAATTAATATAGGGATTTATCTATTATAAATAAGTGTCACCTCATTTAATAATTATCAAAAAAGATTAATGAGTTCCAGATAGTTTATTTAAATAAGGAATTTTATCCATAATTAAAATTAATACCCAGCTAACTATTAAAATACCTATAACCAGTAGTGGAATCCACTTTAAAGCATTATGAGTAACCGCGTCAAAGCCTATAAGGCCAATAATGGCTATGCTAATATAATGATTTAAATAAATACCATAGCTGCACCTGCTCAAAGAAACTGTTAAACGTCCTATAAGGCCTTCTTTTAAAAAATATGAAATTTTAGTGGTTAATTCTTTGGCATTGGAGTCATTAAGATATTTAAACATTAAAAAAATACCCATGGCCTGTATAAATGCAAAGATATCAATCTCCAGGTGACTTTTGGTCTGGAAAATGTAATATCTAAATAGGGAGGGGTCAAAGACGTGCATATATACCAATATTGTTTTTATTAAAACTGCTAATATGAACAGTAACAACCCTAAGACTGCTAATTTATCAGGAGAATAATTGAAATCCTTTTTAAAGTCCTTATTATGAATATAGTATCCTAAAAGAACAAAGCCCAGGGGCCCTGCAAAAATAGTTAAATCCAGATAATACATGGATTTTTGGAAATAAAGACTTAATAAGAATAGGGTTGAAGTTATAACCCATAGAATTAAAAAATATTCCACTCCTTTTAATCCCCTATTTTTAACAAAGTCGTTTATTATGGGCATGGCTAAGTAAACGCCAAGAATCATCCAAACGTACCATCGGCTGGTTAAAAATGTTTTAACTACAAAAATAACCGCAGTTGAAATGGATATAAAGTAATAATATAAATCCCGAGTTACTACCGCCAGTATTATGGCAATTATCATCCAGAATATAAAAGGGATTAAAACACGTGGAAATCTTCTTTTTATAAAGTCATAAATGGCATAATCTCTGTTTAAAAGTAATGCACCCGATAGCATTAGGAATACTGGAACTCCCATTCTTCCAACTATATTGAAAAAATAATGTACCATCCAGTTCAAGCTACCTAAAGCAGAAACGTCCCATAAATTAGAAACATGGGCGACAATAATAGCAATAATGGCTAAAGCCCTCAATTGATCAAGATAAAATATTCTAGTGCCTATTTTTTTATTAGAACCCACTAAAGAACTCCTCCATTCTTAAAAATAGTATTGGACCATATTATATTTAAAGTTATATCTAATAGGGAAATAATTCATGAATCAATTCTAAAAGAAACTTATTAAACCATATCTAGGAAAATTATCTTAAAAAAAGAATATTAAAATTTAATATAATTTACCAAAAAATAAAAAATAAAAAATAAAAAATAAAAAATAAAAAATAAAAAATTTATTTAAAAGAAAAGTTAGTTTTAATTAAAACTCGGCACTCTCTTCTATGTTTTCCCAATTATCATCGAACCATTTATGAGTTCTTTTAAGGCCTTCTTTAAAGCTAACAGTGGGCTGATAGTCCAGTATTTTTTGGGCCTTTTCAATGGAGGATAAAAGCTGAGTCTTGGCATCCCAGTTTCTTCGGGCCATGTACGCTACACCTTCTTCGTTTCCCGTGAGTTCATTTACCCATTTGGCCATGTCAATTACTCTATTATCCTTGGCAGAGCCTAAATTTATAGCTTGACCTATAGCTTCTTCTTTAATTCCCATAGCTAGAAGTCCATTGACAATATCTTCCACAAAGGTCCAGTCCCTTGTTTCTGATCCGTCACCAGTAATAGGTAGGGCCTGGCCAGTCATGGACCAGTAGAAGAAATTAGGAATAACGTTTCGGTACTTTCCAGGAACTTCTCCGGGGCCAAATACATTGAAAAATCTGGCATTTACAATGGGCATATCATAGAGATTGTGGAAGTAATTGGTGTATAACTCACCCAATAATTTAGTTACTTGGTAGGGGGTGTGTAGAGAAATAGAAATATCATGCTCTTCAAATGGCATTTTAGAGTCCAGTCCATAGACTCCACATCCAGAAGATGAGTATACGAATCTTTCCACCCCCACCAGTTGAGCGTATTGTAAAACTTTTAAGATACCTATACCATTAACCATTAAATCCTTTTCAGGATTATCTACACTATTTTGATTGGCAAAGTGAGCCGCTAAATGGAAAACGTAGTCTGGTTTTTCTTTAAACACTCTTTTTAAAGAAGCATCATCCAAAATATCCCCTTTAATAAACTCCACATTATCTAGTTGAGGTATATTCCATTCATAGGCCGAAGACATGTTATCCAGTATGATAACTTTACCTGCTCCTAATTCTCCTAATCTTCTTGAGAGATTGCTTCCTACACAACCGGCCCCGCCAGTTACCAGTACCGTTTTATCTTCATATTCCTTAAATTGATCCATTTTAAAAAACCTCTGTGATTATTATGAATTAACTAATTAATTAGACTAGTTAACGATTATATTTCCATGATTTTTAATTTATATATTAATTCTATTATTTAAAATAAGTAATGATATTGTTTTAATTTAGCTATTAATTAAAAACACTCTAAATAATATTGTCCTAGTAGATTTATTATTAATTTTTAAAAAATGAAAAATAATTATTTAAAATTTTATTAAAATACTTACTTAAAAAAGAGAGCATTTAGCGATTTTGACGTATCATACGGCCCATGGAATCTAAAATAATACCAGTAAACATCATAAAAGTTCCAAATAGAGTTAACATGATGGCTAACATAGTAGGGCCCATGCTGATACTTTTTCCAATTACATAATCTCGCAGAAATAACAATCCTAAAGAAGCACCAATAAGAACTATGAGGAGTCCCGGGGCGGTGAAATAGTATAATGGCCGGTTTAGTTCCATGTCCTGGAATATCTTAAATAAAACCCGGATTCCATGGCTTACCGGGTTTTTAGTAGATCCATCTACATCATATCTTACCCCAATTTCAACTTCCACCACATTTAAGCCGGCCTGGGCAGCATCTACTAGCATTTCACTTTCTACCCCAAAGCCTTTCTCTTCAAATCGGAAAAATGGAAAGCTTTTGGAAGAGAATGCCCGGAATCCACTCTGAGTATCAGTAGTATGCAGTCCACTGGACATATTGGTGGCCTTATCCAGTACTTTTTGGCCCACTCTTCGATATGCAGGAGTATTTTCATCTGCACCAGTAATGTAGCGGCTTCCATTAACTACATCTGCTTTTCCTTCCAGAATAGGTGCTACTAATAGTGGAATTTCATCAGGGTTGTGTTGAGCATCGGAATCAATGGTAATTATTACATCCGCATCACTAGCAGCTTCAAAACCTGATTTTAAAGCGGCTCCTTTTCCCATATTTTTATGATGCCGGATAACCTCTGCACCAGCCAGTTCAGCTACTTTAGAGGTGCTGTCTGTACTCCCATCATCTATAACAATTATTTTATCCACATGTTCCTGACATCTAAGAATTATGCTTCCCAGAGCAACTTCTTCATTAAAAGCAGGTAGTAAGGCAACTATTTTACTCATGATATTGTTTCCTGATTTTATAAATTTAGATTCTTAATTGAACCATTATTAATCCATATTTTAATTATTATTCATCAATCCGATAATACCATTTCATCCATATTAATATTTTTAATATTTATTCATCAATCCGATAATACCATTTCATCCATTCTACTGTTTTCTTGATTCCTTCTTGAGGTGTAACTTGTGGATTATGCTTTAAATCCTTAATAGCTTTAGAGAAATCCATGGTTTTTACTTTAGTGGTAAAGGCCTCTTCTTCATGGTAAGTTACAATGGAATCATCAATTCCCACGGCATCCAGAACCATGTCTGAATATTCTTTAATTTCGTGTTCCCATTCCTGTTTACTGCCCACATTGTAGGCCTCACCAGGGATAAAGTTGTCCACAATATTGGCAAAGGTACGTGCCGTATCTTCCACATAATCAATTATCCTTTTGTGGCCCATGTAAACGTCGTATGGTTTGTTGTGGAGGGCGTGGTAAATGAATATTGGTATGAATCCTTTATATTTAGAGTAAGCTTCATGTGGCCCGTAACAGTTTACCGGTCGTACTCTAACCGTTTCGGTATCATGCATGGTGGCCGAATTCATGCACATGAGTTCTCCGGCCCACTTGGTGATGGCATAATCATTCATTTGATAAGTATCAGATATAGGCTTGTCCACCATTACATCTTCACTCATTACTCCATTGTAATCCCCGTAGACTTCTGCTGAGGAGAAGAATATCATTCTGAACTTTAATTTTTCCTGGAGTCGGATCATGTGTTTGGATCCAATTACATTGGTTTCCCACAGGTTTTCATAGTAGTCTTCCCCATTCCAACGGCCATATTCTGCAGCCAAATGATATACATAGTCAAATTTATCGTTATTATCAAATACGCGTTCTATTTGACGATAATTTTTAACATCCGCCCGCACATAATCATCTATTTCATGATGTAAAAGATCCAGAGCCAGTACTTCGTGGCCACGACTTCTAAGGTCGTTTACCAGGTTAGTGCCAATGAATCCAGAGCCTCCAGTAACTAAAATTCTTTGAGTTTCCATAAATAAATCTCCTAATTATTAAATCTCTTTAAATCTGTTAAAATGAACTTAAATTTAGTGAATAACAATTAATGTATTTTGTATTTTATTTTTTATTCCATATAATAATTCCATATAATTTTTTTATAATATCCTTGAGAATTTGTTATTCCTTGAGAATTTGTTATTCCTTGAGAATTTATTATTCCTTGAGAATTTATTATAATATCCATCACAAGTAATTAATTTAACTTAATTTTCATTTAAAAGCCTATATATTTTTCTTATAAATTAAGTAAAAATGTCCTGGTCAACTTTCAATTTAAAAAATAATGAATAATTAAAGAATGAAAATTTAATGAAATAAAAATTTAATCTTTCTGATAAATGAGCACGTTATCTACTTGTTTAAGGACATGGTAACCTTCTAAATTAAGAGGAGTCTGTGATTGAACGTACAAGTAATATTCAGGATCAATTTCAGCAATGAGCTGAGTAAATACTTCGTGGGTCACTTTTAGAGGGATACGCGTAAATACATATTTTTTAAGATACCAGCTAAAGGCCGGACCTCTATCCGCAGCAATGGTCTTGTTTTTGTAGTCAGGATCGTAACTCATGAGCCATTGGGCGGCAGCTTGTTCTGATTCAACCTGGGGATCAGAGTGGGGAATGGCATCAATATAGGTAACTGTGGAAAATATTATGGAAAATACCAGAAACACAGAAATCAGAGCTGAGGTGGCATTAATTCCTTTAAATTTGTATTTAATTAAGCTGGATATTTGATTAATACCTAAGGCAATCCCATAGGCCAGTGGTGGGGCCATGGTTATGAAATAACGATCTACCTTAACTGGATGGGCACTGTGCATAATCAGGAAGGCCAGAAACCAGGTTAAAAACAAGATATCCAGGTCCAGATATTTCAAATCTAAATCCTTTAAGAGGAGATAAATAGAAATGGACATCACAACCATGATAACTTCACTAACCGCATAAGAAACCTGAGAATAAGTTCCTACTAGAACAATCACCGAGATAATAACGGCCGCCAGCCGGAAGTAAAACGATTTCAGATTATTTAATTTACCCTCAGTACTTAGTGATTCATTTCCATTTTTAAGAGTTTTAAACTCAGCAAATAACTGTTTAAATATTTTAAATAGATAGATTAAAATTCCCACCATTAAAATTCCAAGTAAAACATAGGCCAGTATAGTGGGGCTGCTATAAGACGGCCATAGCATGTTTTGATATCCACTGATAGCCTGGGACGAAATGTATTCTGGTATGTGTTTAAAATAATATAGGGTATCTAGACTGTATCCAGGGTTAGCAGAAGACACTGCACCTGATGCCGATCCTGAAAATTGCTGGAAAAATGGGAAAAGATTCCCTACCTGTCTTTTAAAATAGAACATGAATGGTAAATAGATCAATACACCTAAAACTATTCCTTTTATAGCTTTTTTTATATCCTGACCTTGGGGGCGGTTTATATAAATTACCAGGAGCATGGGGATTAAAATTAAACCCGAAGTATATCTGGTTAAAAAGGCCAGCATGGCCACAGGAAAAGCAAGATAAAAGAATTTTGAATCTTTTTTTACGGCCAGTAAGGTGAAGTACAGGGCCCATATGGATAGGGAAATTGCTGGAACGTCCAGTGCTCCGGAAACGGCCCATATAAGAACCACGGTGAATGTAGCAAAGGATAAGGCACCGACCAAACTTTCCCATTCATTGAATCTCATTTTTAAAAGTAAGTAAAGGCCCAAGGTTCCTAAGAAGTAAAAAAATCCACTGACCGCAAATAAAGTTGATTCATAGACAAAATCTGCTCTGAAAAATAGTGAGGTGATAAATGGTAAAAAGGGGGATAAATAAAGAGTATCACCCACCCCCATCCCCGCCATTTTAAGAGCATTATTTAGATATAAAAATATGTCCCAGTAGTAAACTCCAATTTGAGATTGTATGGTAACTAGAGCATAGGTGAAAATAGCAGTTATAACTGCCAAGAGGGTGAATGCTATCCAGGAAGGCTTATTATTGGCCATGCATTTTTTTATTTTTTCCATTTTGAGGCCTCAATACATTTAATAAATTCTGTTATTTTATAGAGGGGAATAATTTCAATTTACCATAATAATTGAAATGATAATATATTTTAAATTTAATATTTAATTTAATTATTTAATATTAAAATACAATTCTTCTTATTATACTCCATTTCTTTTATAAATATAAACAATTTTGTCATTAGCTACTTTGCTATAGCCCTCCATATTCAAAGAACCTCTTCCATTAGTACTTATGAAATAGGTGGCATTGGAATTTTTAAGCATCTGTGAAAATTCATCAGACGTTTTAAAATCCTGCGGATATCCCCTCTGAACATCCATTTTAAGATACCAGCTTAAAGCAGGCCATTGATCTGAAAAAATGACCTGTTCTTTGTATTGGGGATCATAGGTTTTCATCATTTTTGCTCCTTCTTCCAAAAATCCATAAACCTTGTAAGGAACCTTGTCTTCATAAGGTTGCAGGGCAGAAGCAAATAGAGTTACACCTAAAATTAAAATCAAAACTCCAGATATGATTTTTTTATGGTTTAATTTATTAGTTAATCTCGCTATAAGATTACCTGTATTGGAAAGTCCCAGAACCATGAAATAGACCACAGCTGGAATCATGGTGATAAAATATCTATCCACCTTTATGGATAAAAAACTGTGAGAAATAAGATAGGTTAAAAACCATATTAAAATCATTAAATCGATTCTAAAGGCCTTTTTGATTTCCAGTCCCTTAATGATTTCAATTTTTCGCAAGGCAAAATAGGTAATTAAAATAGTGGAAAACATTAGAAGTTCACTTATTAAGTATGAATTACCTCCTAAGCTGATAATAAATAAAATAATCAAAATTTCAACTAAAAAAACCATTATAGGTAGGACATATCTATTATTGAGCCATGAATCTAATTTTTTATTAATATTCTTCGCAGAGCTAGTATTCTTTTTGGTAGCACGATATAGACAATTATTCTTTAAAAAACCCCATAATTTATTTAAAATCCCGGAAACATAGGAAATAAGGCCCAAACCAGTTAAAATCAGGATTAAGTAAGCAATAGGATTAACCTGGCCCGTGTTAGGGGTCATCATTGATCCGAAATCAAGTCTAGAATCATTTAATGGATAAGTGGAAATATAGTTAGGAATATTTTTTAAATAATAAGCCTTATCTGGCATTAATCCAGGATCTCTGGTAGAAGCGTGATTTTCCACACTAACCCCGAATTGGTCTAAGAAGGGGAAGGGGTTTCCTAAATTAGTATAAAAAAATCCAACAAAGGGAAGGAATATTAAAATTCCCAGAACGATACTAATGGCTATTTTTTTTATTTCACTTTTAGTAAATCCCTTATCAAAATAATGGGTTATAAATAAGAATAAAATGGGTAAAATAAGTAAGCCCGAAGTATATCGGGTAAGGAAAGCCAGAGCTGCCGCGGGAAATATGAAGTAAATGGCTTTATTATTTTTTTCAAGACCATACACTGCTAAAAATATAGTCCAAATGGAAAAACATGCTGCGGGGACATCCAAATTTCCGGATGCAGCCCACGGAAGTACAACTGAACATGAGGTAAATATTATGGCCCCGGCAAAGCTTTTTAGATGTGAAAAGCGAAGATTTAGTAGTAAATACATTCCATAAATACCCAGAACAAATATTAAACTCGTCACTGAATAAAGAGAGGCCTGGTATACAAAACCAGCACGATACAGTAGCGATGTTAAAAAGGGGATTAAAGGAGATAGGTAAATTTTGTAGCCCTCACCTAGTCCTGCAAACATTAGGGCATTGTTTAAATAAAGATATACGTCCCAGTAAATTACTCCAATTCTAATCTGCACTTCAAGTAAGTAAATGGTAAAAATAATTGCAAAAGCTATTAAAATGATGGAATAAACCCAAAAAGGTCTTTTTTCCAGATTATTGTAAATTTTACGAAATGAAATCATGATATCACTGATATGAGGGGATTATTTGAAGTAAATATATTATAGACATATTATCTGAGGTAAAGTATTAGATGTGGATCTTGAATAATTAGAATTCTTATAATTTTAATTAGTTATTATGTTTTATAAATTAGTTTGAGTATTAATTATTTGATTAAACTAATTTTTGATATTAATATTTTAATTTAATTAATTATCATTATTTAAAATATTCTAAGAAGTATAACAACCATTATAATAACGCAGAACATTATTTAAATGTATTCCATTAATTTCACTTTATTTCAACGATTATAATTCCCAATGGTAGACCATTATGAACATTTAAGCTACAATTTATTACACTACAGACGGATCTATTCTGACTCATAATTGTGATTTAGATAAAATTATGAAATATTAAAATATTAAACCCCTTAAAATGAATTTATATCAAATTAAGTTTATTTAGTAGATTAATAATCCATATTAATTATTAAATGGCCTTATTATTCTTCACCAGTAGAACTAAGTTATTAAATAAGTTACCATGGTACTCATGATAAATAAAATGGTCTTAAATGATGGGCTTATTCTTAAAAAAAGCTATTTCAAAAACTTTTCAGTTAAAATAAGCTCCCAACAAGTCAGTTCCATCATAATTAAATATAAAACTTTCTAATAAGGCCCCTTTTAATTTAAAAGGCCCATATAATCCCTTTTTTTCAATTTTAAATCAAAATATTTATATAGTAATTTAAAGACCATATGTTTTATCAGCTAGGCCTTTTATCAAATTTAACTGTTTAATCATATTAATCAGTAAAATATGACCATATTAGGCCTCGTTGATATGGAGGCGGTAATAATTTCACGAAACTTACAGATAGTTTTCGTATTAACGATTTGCTTAGCATTTCTAAACTCCAATGTTATATACGCAGAAACACTAGTAAACGCAACATCAGTAAATGACACTGATACAAACAGTTCTACACCATTAGAAACATTTGATTCCAATAATTCAAACAATCAAACCAACAACAGCAATGGCAGTAACAATATTTCGACCAGTACTAATTCTAGTACTCCTCAGACCAGTACCAGCAGTGCACCAGCCAGTGACAACAGTAACTCAGCTCACGGTTCTATGTGGGTTAAAGCTTATGATATGGGAAAAATAAACTTTACCCAGATTAAAGAAGGCGGAATTGAGGACATATTCTTAGAACAGGCTGCTTTAAATGATGCCAAATATAAGACCAACCTCACCGCATTTTTAAGTAAAGCTAAAAATTCCAGTATTCGAGTAAGTGCCTGGGTAATCTGTTTAAAAGACAATGGAAATTTCATAGATCCCACCGGTAAGTACACCTATCAGGTTACAACATCCAGCAAAGTAGCTGTGAAAACACCCTACAAATACTACTACAAGGCCAAAGTGAAAGTGGCCTACAAGAAATCAGTGAAACAGTACTACAAAAGTTACTACTACTACAAAGGTAAACTGAAGTACAAATTAAAGTACAAATGGGTAAAAAAGACTTATTATAAATATGTTTATAAAACCAAGTACACCATTAAGTACAAAACCACTTATCAAACCAAATACACCACGACTACCAAGACCGGGTACAATACTACCTATGCCAACAGTTACATCAACAATTTAACTTCCAGAATTGCCAATTACACTAAAATTGATGGAATCAATGGAATACACCTGGACTACATCCGATACGCCGGAAAAGCATATAACAGTACCAATGGAACCCAGGCCATTACCAATATTGTGGCCAAGATCTCTGCAGCAGTGAAAGCCATTAATCCTTCTGCGCTTCTATCCGCAGCTCTCATGCCTGAGACCAGCAGCAATGCCTATTACTATGGACAGGATTACCCTACTCTGGGAAAGTATCTCGATGTTCTGGTCCCTATGATTTACAAGGGAAATTACAAGGAAGATGCTTCTTGGATTGCTTCGGTAACCAAGTACATATCCAGCCATTCTAATGGT
This sequence comes from uncultured Methanobacteriaceae archaeon, assembly GCA_964444115.1. Taxonomy (GTDB): domain Archaea; phylum Methanobacteriota; class Methanobacteria; order Methanobacteriales; family Methanobacteriaceae; genus UBA349. The sequence goes on along the minus strand of CAYUFT010000001.1, from coordinate 51,679 downwards.
AAGCCGGTTTGGGCCGGTATCATGACCTATGAATCTGATTCTAACCCCACGCCTTTAGGAGCGGCCGAGTTACTTAATGACACTCAAACTGCTTTAAATAATGGTGCCACAGGATATACGCTCTTTAGATACGGTAATGTTTTGAACAACGATTTCTTTGACTATTCCGGAAATTTAACTATAAATTCAACGGCACATACCAACACTTCTTCGGAGTCTGCAGGAAATACTACTTCCAGTACTATCTCCCTGGCAACTATTGAAAGTGCGGCCAGTTCCCTTAAATCATTCATAGAGACCAATAACAGGCTTCCTAATTACGTAACTGTGAATTCCCAGCAATTAAAAGTTAGTGAATTCCTCTACCTCATGGCTAATGGAATTTTAAACTTAAACAGCGGTAAAAGCAGCGGTGTGCAGCAAAAAACATTATCCAGTGATCCAACATCCAGTGGAAGTACCTTAAGTGGTAATTTGTATCTTAGTGACTATGTGAGTCTGGCTCAAAGTATAGTGAACTACATCAATACTAACCATGCAGCTCCAGGTTCTATGAACACTTCTCTAGGAAATATGCAATTTAAAACCATGGCCTATACCTTGGCCAAGATTCTGAATTTCCAGAGTTTGAATAATCGTTTACCTAGCTATGTAACTATTGACGACACCGTATATCAAAACAGTACCAGCCAGTACCTGCAACCAACTAAAAACTGTCAATCCACAGACTCTACCATTACAGCCCTGGCATCTTCTCTAACCAGCGGGCTAACCAGCACCCTGGACAAAGCTACGGCCATCTTTAACTGGGTTCGAAACAACACCAGTTACAGTTTCTACTACAATACCAAGTACGGTGCAGTGAATACCTTGAAAAACAAGGTTGGAAACTGTGTGGACCTTTCCCATCTTTTAGTGGCCCTTTCCCGGGCCGCCGGAATTGCAGCCAAATATGTGCATGCCGACGCCACTTTTACCAGTGGTAATGTCTATGGACACGTTTGGGCGGAGTTTCTCATAGATGGGGTCTGGGTTAAAGCGGATGCAACCAGTAATAGTAATTCTCTGGGTAACATAACCAATTGGAATACGGCAACTGCTAAGATGAAAGGAACATACGCAGAACTACCATTTTAGAAAGACTATTGGTCTTTCTTTTTCATTTTTTTATTATAATTCTTGTTTTTACTTAAAAAAAAATTATTTGAATCTGGATGAGTAATGAACTTTCCTAAATTTAATAGTAATAATAGTTCCATTTAAATTTTTAACTTCTAATTTACCATCAATTTGATCAATAAGTGCATTTACCAATTCCATGCCCATATTTGGACTATTTTCAGTGATTGAATTGTCAGATATTCCAATACCATCATCTTTAATCTCCAGAATATACTCCGAGTCGATTTTCTGGAAGATAATAGATATACTACCCTCACTATCATGGGGAAAAGCGTGTTTAATACAATTAGTAACTAATTCATTGATAATTAATCCTACGGGTATGGCCATTTCAATGGCCAGACGAACCGGGGAAGACTCCACTGAAAAATTAATTTTATTCAGTGTTTGATAGGTGCTTTCCATGTCCTTAATTAATTTAGAAATATAGTGGGACATATTAATCTGAGAAAAGTTTTCACTCTGATATAAACTTTCGTGCACGGCCGCCATGGTTTTTATACGATTTTGACTGTCTAATAAAACTTCTAGGGCGGTTTCATCTTCAATGAACCTGGACTGTATTCTTAATAAGCTGGAAATAATCTGCATATTATTTTTCACCCGATGATGGATCTCCGCCATTAAAATATTTTTTTCTTTTAAAGAAGCCTCCAGAACATTTTCTGCCTCTTTATTAACGGTTATATCAGATACCGTCAATATAACCCCGTCAAATTGTCCATTTTTAATTTTAGGAATTATCCACCCACTTATAAATAAAGTCTTTTCAGCACTAGGAACGGCTATGCTTCGAATAAATTCAGATTTTAGAGTATTATATGTCCTTAAATACTGATCTTCAATATTAATAATTGACAAAATATAGTGAGAATCTTTAAAAAAGTTTTTCCCCACCAGTTCACTACTATCTATTTTAAAAAGATTTTCCATACCTTTATTGATGTATTGTATCCTATGTTGAGCGTCGGTAACCATAATTCCATAAACCAGTCCCTCCATAGTCTCTTCAAAGAATTTTTTAACCTGGATAATTTTTTTATCAGATTTACGTTTGGAAATATCAATTTTATTCATTTTAAAAGCAAAGCTCCATATTAAAAAAATTAAAAGTCCTACAATCATGGTAAGTAAAAGCACCTCACCAAATTGTTGATGGATAATGCCCGTCTCTTCAACTATAACCACCAGCATCCCCATTATAGAAATAGAGAATATAGACGTAGGAATCAAAGTACGGGCCATGAATCCCCCAGTATTCCTTAGATGGAAAACTTTCATAACTCCTTCTTTAGGATAAATAGATATGAAACTAATAGAAGCCAGGATATTTAAAAATGCTGATAAAAATGCCATCTGAGCATAGATATGTGGTGTGTTACCAATTCCGGAACCAGTAAAAAAGGTTAAAAGACCCATATAAGCAATTAATCCAGTAATAATGCATAGAATTTGAGCTTCCTTGATTTTAGTCCTTTTGGTTAATAAAAATAAAATTATTCCAAATAAAAAAATGTTAATAGAGGTTAGTAGTCGGGGCTGAGTAATAGTAGATGGAAAAATAGTATCTATAGGTAGTGAAAATCCGAATAAGTATTGTAAAACAGATATAAGGCCATAAATAGAGATAATAATTGCTATAATCAAGATTAATGTATTCGTATTCTTTTTTGTATTTAAAAAACTTTTAATATTATTTTGGCGGGCATTTAAAAGATAGGATGAAATTCCTAAAATCAGAAAAATAATAGCCGTATTAAATCTAGTAGTTACCGAGCCCAGTAATAGGCCCTTTAAAAAGGATATATCCAGAATCCAGCCCAACAAAATAATTATAGACAGTAATATTAATACTGATGAGAGAATTTTAGATATTTTAAATGTTTTTTCAACCCAGGGCAAATAAAAGGTACTCTCATAATCTTCTTCATCCGTGATTAATGGAGTTTTATCCTTTTGATAATTTTTCAAATCATGCCTCCCATAAAAATAAAAGTTAATAATAAATTAGGTTATGGTGTATAATAAATTTTGTTAAAATAAAGTATTTTCTCCCTTGCCATGTACAACCACACCTTAACTCCCTAGTAGTAAGAATACCAAAAAACACGACATAGTAAGTCAAAAGAAAGCAATCAAAATCAGAATTGAAAATGAATAACATTTAGTTCTTATTTTAATTTAACAGATAATCAACAAGTATTCCCCAGTTATCAATTTACACCATATTAAAGACTTAAAATCATCACCAAAAAAAAGAAATAGTAATATGATAATATATCTTCATACTTACTATTTATTACCGGCCAGGGATTTAAGAAGGTGGAAATTTGAAAATAAAAGCTAATATGGGATATTTTAAGGCTTTATTGCTTATTGGAATTTTATTTTTTGGTTTTAGTGGTGTATCTGCAGCTCAATGGGAAGTGGGGAGTGGAGAGACTTACACTAATATTCAATCAGCAATAGATAATGCAAACACTCTGGATGATGATGTTATCAATGTGCACCATGGAATATACAGTGAAGATGTTATAGTAAATAAAAAATTAACCCTACAGGCCAATAAGGGTGATTATGTAGAAATAAAAGCCACCAATACCGGATTTACTGTAGTAAATGATAGCACGGGTGATGGGAGTGGAAGCACCATAGATGGATTCAAAATAAATAATTCAAATACAGGGACTGGTATTAATATAAGTGCAGACAACTGTAATGTGAAAAATAATGAAATAATTGGAGGTAAAACCGGAATTACAGTTTCAGGAAGTAACACTACCATTAGAGATAATGTTATTTCTGGCCAATCAGAAAATGGTATTCTGGGAAACCTTTCCCAGGGTTTCTTCACTGTTTCTGGAAACCATATATCTAATATAATTGGGCAAGGATCCGTAAATGGAATTACAGTATCTATTAATGGGAGTTTAACTGATTTTAATGCCCTGGAAAATACTATTACCAACATCAACGCGTTTGGTGTTGGTGGTAGTGTATTTGGAATTCAACTGGGAAAGAGTAAAGGTACCGATGGAAATCCAGAAGTGGCCAATGTCACCAATTTAATGGTCACTAAAAATATAATTTCTGGTATCAATGCCACTAGTGCTATTATGGGAATGGAATTAGTAACCAGTAGCATTAATGCTGTGATTTCAGGCAATGAATTATCCAAATTAACCGGATCTACTGGTAGCTCCGTATACGCTCTTGAAGCCGCCATTATCGGGAATGGTACAGTATTGGTTTCTAAAAATAAAATATCACAAATAAGTGCATATGAACAGGCTGTGGGCATAGTAATTATAGCTTTAGGGGATTTAAAATTACAAGACAACGTAGTTGCAAATATTAATAATGCTAAGGCAGCAGTAGGGATGTTGGGTCTTGGATTATTTAATAATGCAACTTTAGAAAATAATAGTGTTTATAATATTAACTCCCCTAACATAGCAGCAGGAATTGTAGGCACAGCTCTAGCAAATCTTAACATGTTGCATAATACAGTAATCGGAGTTAATGGAGCTAATGATGTGGCCATGGTAGCTGCTGGTTTTAACACCACCATAGTTACAGGAAACAACCTGGAAGGAGATGGTTCAGGTAATGGTATGGTAATATGTTCGCCTAATGGAACAATTAACTACAATCGGATTGCAAACTTTGAATATTACATTCAGAACTTTAAATTTTCATCATTTGGGCCCAGTATCGATGAAATGCTTAAACCCATTGATGATGCCATTAAAAACCATCCTGAACTGGAACCTATCTTAAAACCCATCCGTGATGATCTGGATAAGATGTTCCATGAACTGGAAAAAAGCAAAACCAAAGCCACTTACAACTGGTATGGGACCAATTCACCTCATGCTAATAAATTCTTCGTGGGAACTGGAACTTTAAATTATTATCCTTGGCTGGTTTTGAATATTAATGCATATCCATCTACTATTAAAGCTGGTGAAACTTCTATTATAACTGCAGATGTTTACACCGATTCAGCTGGTGGTGATCACAGTTCTAATGCAGCTATGTTCTTCAGCGGCCCTCAGGTAACATTCACCACCAACCTGGGAAATGTAGGAAGTAAATCGGTGACCGCCCCCTGGGTTAATGGTCTGGCTACTGCTATTTTAAGAGCTGATGAAGGTTCGGGTATAGCCACGGTAACCGCGAATGATCACCAAGGAGTACAAACTTTAGTAACTATTCTAGGAGCATCCGAGACATCCACCTCAAAAGTAAACTCAACCATAGGAATGCAAAATACGGGAATTCCCATAGCTGGAATATTCCTAGCCATTCTGATGGTACTAGGAGGATTTATCAACACCCGTAAAAAAAAATAAATTGATATTAAAATAATTTCCCCCACTTTTTTATTTATAAAGAATATTGTTGAGTCGTTTTTTCTTATAATTCTTTTTTTCTAGTTCTTTTAAGCCTAGGCTAAAGATTTTAGAATCATTTAGTACTTAATAATGTAAAATTACTCCCTTCCTCTCCAGGTAACAAGAATACTAAATAACACATAATACTTACTCCCTTCCCCTCCAGGTAACAACCACTCCCAAAAAACACATTACACTAAATAAGACCAGGGAAATCTGAGTACATAATATAAATAGATCGATATTTTCCGGGCCAATAAATGATCCTCCAATAAATATATTCAAAAGTAATAGGGCAAAGGCCATTCCCATTAACTGACCTACCACTCGCATGGTAACTAAAGAAGCTCCAGCCACACCAAAATATTTCTTTTTAACTGAAGAGAATACGATGTTGTTGTTGGGAGTTCCAAATAGGGCGAATCCAATACCCATCATACTTAAAAGAATGAGTATCTCCCAGATCTGGGTATTAATAAAGGCCAGAGCAAATGTAGCCATGGTTACTAGACTCATTCCTAGCATGGCCAGTTTATAAGGGTCTTTGCGATCAGATAAGCGTCCGGCATAGGACGAGAAAATGGTTATAAAAAGCGGCTGGACTGCTAAGACAATACCCGCAGTGGCCGGATTTAATTTTAAAGCATATTGAAGATACAAACTTAAAAGGAATATTAAGGGGTAGCTGGCGGTGTAACTGATAAGAGTGGCCAGGCTATTAAATCCAAAAGTCCTGTTTTTAAATAAGCTCAGGTCAAATACCGGGGTTTCAATTTTATTTTGGTAGAAATAATAAATTATTCCAGTTATTAAACCCGCAGTTAACAAGTATGCGCCATTGATCTCTGGAAGCTGGGTAAGTCCCAGTATAACCAGTACCATGGAAATTCCCAGTATAAAAGTACCAGTAATGTCAAATTTTTCTCCTTGAGCCGGTTTCCATTCTTCTTTAAGTTTAGATGCAGCATAAGTGGTGATTATTCCCAGAGGAACGTTAAAAAAGAAAATACTTCTCCAACCCAGACTCTCTGTTAAAATTCCTCCGATAACTGGGCCTAAGAAAAGTCCCAGATATGCTCCAGTGACTGCTATACCCAGGGCACGGCCTCGTTCCATAACCGGGAAAATTGAGGCTACCATGGCATTAACATTGGCAAATATCATGGCCGATCCAATTCCCTGAATTATCCGGAAGAATAATAGCATCTCCCCTGAGGTGGAAAAACCAGCTAAAAATGAGGATATGGTGAATATAATAATTCCCATCCAGAATATTTTTTTACGACCGTGAATATCTGAAAATCGACCCACCGGAATTAATAAAACAGCCAACACCAGCAAGTAGGCCGTGGGGATCCATCCCATTATAATAGCATTTATAGAGAGTTCCTGACTTATTTGGGGAAGGGCAATGTTAATGGAGGAACCTACAAAGGGGGTTAAGAAAGAAGCTAGGAAGGCTAGAATTAATGCAAATGATCGGGTGTCTTTTATCATGATATCAGGGAGTAAAGAAGAGAATTCGGTATTTAGTTTATCCAATGAAAAAATTTAATTCTTAATTATTTATTAGTTCTTTATTTGATAAATTACTTCTCTTAAATTAGGATGATATTTTTAGATTATAAAAATAAATGGTTAGTACCATATTGTTAAACAAAAGCAATAATGCATTTAAATTTAAATAAAAACCAATGTTAATGGCCCAAAAATTATTTATAATACTAAATATTAATTATAATTAAAGTTGCTGTTGGCCAGGGTACACACGAGTCAACAGTTTGCTTTTTAATTCTATGATAATTTTTATTTTTAAGGTAAAAATTCTAGTTTATTTTGTAATTCAAAAATTTTTATAAGCTGGTTTTGTAATTATTTTGATTTATATGAATATTTATGATTGATGATGTACTGTTACTTAGTTGATTAGTATTGTTTTTAATGAACAATGCATTAAATTAAAATAAAGTCAAATAAAATCATAGTAATTTGGGAATGCCGATATATTACGGTACCTGATTTTAAGCATTAATAAGTATAATTATTTGTTGAAATTAGTTTATTAATTTCTAGTAAACAAAATCTATTATTGATTATTTTTAAATACATCATCATCTTTTATTTTAGAAATTCATTTTTGCAAAAATAATATAATTAAAATTGAATATACTAATAGAACATACAATTATTATATATTAATTAAACTTCACCGAGGAAATAATAATGACTATATCAGACTTATCAGTAATTTCAGTAACCAAAGAAGCAGTACACTGCGATTTAGAAGATGAAGTAGTAATTTTAGGCCTGAAAGACGGTGTTTATTATGGCCTTAATCCAGTAGGGGCCTTTATCTGGAATCTTGTTCAAAAACCAGTGACAGTTAAAGAACTTAAAGAGGCCATTTTAAGTGAATACGATGTGGAAGAAGAGGTCTGTGAGAAGGATTTAATAGAGTTACTGGGCAATCTAGCTGAGAAAAATCTTATAGAGATCTCTTTAGAATAATTATCCTGATAAAATAGTTATCTCCGGGTAATTAACTACATTCAAGTAATTAACTACCTAAACCCAGTAATAACTACATTCTAGTAATTAACTACCTAAATCCAGTAATAACTACATTCAGGTATTATCTACCTAAATCAGGTAATTAACTACATTCAGGCATTAACTACCTAAGCTAATAATAATCTATTTCTTAAATTATAATTTCTTATAAAGTGAGCGGCCAATTATGACTATTATCCACAGTTTTCTTAAATTAGATAATGAAACTAAATGGCTTCTAATTAAAACCCTGGCCACCTTGTGGATAGTTAGGATAATGCTCTGGATATTTTCTTTTGTGCGAATTCAAAGCATAATTAAAGGATTTACTCACAAAAGTGGTAATAATAAAATACCATTAAAGCGAATTACCTGGGCCACCCAGGTGATGAGTCGCTTCACACCTAGAGCTACCTGTTTGGTACGGGCCCTGGCTGGTCAGATATTATTATCCCAGTATGGATATGATTCCCATATTAAAATCGGGGTTAGTAGGGATAAAGGAGAATTTGAGGCCCATGCCTGGTTAGAACATGATGGTGGAGTTATATTGGGTGAATCAGAGATTGATTACGTTCCTATTATGAATATGGGAACAGAAAAATAAGCATAATACTCAAAAGTGCTGTTTAGGGATATTACTGGTCAAAGACATTCAATTTTTATAATGATTGGAATTAAAAAATCAGATTTTAATTTTAAAAAAAATTCCCATAAAATAAATAAAAATTATTTCTCTATTATTTAAAAAAAATCCAATTTAATCAGAATTAAATAAAAAAAATCTAATCTTAACCTCTTAAAAATAAATCCAATTTAAATCAGAATTAATTAAAAAAAATCTAATCTTAACCTCTTAAAATAAATCCAATTTAATCAGCATTAAATTAAAATCTTCATCTTAACCTCTTAAAAAAAACCTTCCAATTTAATCAGAATTAATTAAAAAAAATCTCATCTAATTATCTTAAAAGATATTAAAAATATTTTTATTTATTTTTAAACCATTATTATCAGTTAAAAAGAATTCCATGGCCTTTTTTTAGTAAAATATATTATCATTAGATTACATATTAAATTAAAAATATGAAAGTTATATTATGAATGAGCAATACTCGGCATTAGGAATCATTTTATTGTTATTTGCGATGGGAACTCTATCTCTTACCTTCCGCAGCTATCACCGGCCATTTACCCGTTTCAATACTTATTTTATAGGTTTAACCTTATGCGTATTTTTGTGGTATATGGGATCCGGCCTGTCACTATTAAGTTCAGATGCTAGTCACCAGATTATGTGGACCCAGATAACTTATATGGGTTCCACCATGGTCGCTACTTTCTGGTTTCTTTTAGTCATGAGCTTTACTAAATATGATAAGTATTTTAAACCCCTAACTGTGGGACTTCTACTATTAACTCCCTTTATTATTACTATTATGGCCTTAACCAATGCCTGGCACGGTCTTATATGGCCCAGTATCACCCCGGTTTCTAATGCTCCAGGAGCACTACTACTATATGAACAGGGCCCCTTATTTTATATTAATATCTTCTACAGTTACAGCCTATTATTAATAGGAACCATAATTTTAAGCCAGAAAATACGAACCGAAGATAAAAAAAATAAACAAAAATTTTATATATTAATTTTAAGTGGGTTGATACCCTTAATTTTCAGTTTAATATATGCTTCAGGATTATCTCCCATTCCTGGTTTGGACATAACTCCCTTTGGCTTAAGCTTTTCCATAATACTATTATTTTTAGGGATTTTCCGCTATAATTTACTAAATATTAACCAAATAGCCCATGATATGCTCCTGCGTAATATTAAAAATGGGGTAATGATATTTGATACTAATCACCACTTGATAGAAGTTAATCCTGCCGCAAGTATGCTTGATATAACTGGTGATGATCTAAGTAAAGATGTTAATGAGGTTTTAAAGAATTTTCCCGAACTTAAATCCTATTACCATGATTCGAGTGGTGATGATGAAATATTTTTAAAGGACTATAATTTATGGCTTCAACTAGATATTTCAGAAATCTATGATCACTATGACGTTCAGGTAGGTCGTTTATTCAGATTCTCAGATATTACTTCTCGCAAGAAAACTGAAGATGCTTTAAAACTAAGTGAACATAAAAGCAGAGCCATCCTGGAGGCCATACCAGATATTATGTTTATCATACAAAAGGATGGTACCTTTATAGATTTTAAATCAGACCACAATGACTACCTGGCATTTCCTCCGGAAAAAATTGTAGGAAGCAATGTCTCTCAACTAAATCTAACCCCCCATTATCTGGAATTAGTAATGAGTAAGATTAAAAATACTATTGATAAATCGGTCAGCGAAAAATTTGAATACGAATTAGAGATTGAAGGAGATATTAATTATTTTGAGGCTCGTTTAACAAAATTAAATTCTAAGGAAGTACTGGCCATTATTCGCAATATCAGTGAAATTAAAGAAATCCAGAAATCGCTCCGGGAATCAGAATCATTATATAGAACCCTATTTGAAAATACAGGAGTTCCCACCGGGATATTTAATAAAAAAGGTTTTTTTACCCTGGTAAATCATAAAATGGAGGAATTTTTAAATAGTTCTAAGGAAGAAATGGAGTTTAAAAAGACCTGGATGGATTTTGCCCACCCCGAAGATGTGCCCCGCATGGTTAAATATAATAAAATGCGTCAAAAAAATCCGGAAAAAGCCCCTAATACCTATGAAACCAGATTAATTGATAATAATGGAGATGCGCATCTCTCCCAAATCATGGTGGACCATATCCCATTTCTGGACGAATACGTGGTTTCAGTAGTGGACATCACCCCCTTAAAAGAGGCCCAGAAAAAACTGGAAGAGAGTGAAAAGAAATACCGGGAAATATTTGAAAATGTACAGGACGTGCTCTATCAGGCTGATAATCAGGGGAAAATAATAGATATCAGCCCATCTATCAACCGTTACACAGGATTTGATAGGGATAAAATGATTGGTTCCCATATTGAATCATGGTACTATCATCCCCAGGACCGCCAAGAATTATTAAAGCAGATAAAAGAAAAAGGCGAAGTAGACTATTACGAGGTCCGGCTAAAAAATGATGTAAATGATAACTTTTATGTTTCCATAAACGCCCACCTTAGACATAATAAAAAAGGAGAAATTATAGGTGTGGAAGGGTCTCTGCGAGATATAAGTGAACAAAAAAGAATTGAAAAAGAAATTGAGTATCGTTTAAAACTGGAAAGCCTATTAATGGATATTTCCAAGAATTTCATCAACAAAAAACCAGAAATGGTGGATGAAGCCATAAATGAAGCATTGCAAAGAATTGGTGAATTCAAACAAGTAGATAGAAGCTATTTATTCCAATTAAACCCTGAGGGTGATCTTTTAAGTAACACCCATGAGTGGTGTGCACCAGGTATAGCACCGCAAATTGATAATCTGCAGAATCTGGAAAAACCATTCTTTAGATGGAGCCTGAGAAAACTTAAAAGTAAGGGGCAGCTCCACATTAAATCGGTGAAAAACCTGCCAGATGAAGCTAAATTTGAAAGGAAATTATTATTATCCAAGGATACTCAATCCATGACTGCGGTGGCCATGAAGATTCATGGGAAGGTCCTGGGATATGTTGGTTTTGATATGGTTAAAATGGAGATGGACAGTGATAAAGAAAATATTGACCTTTTAATTTTGATGGGGGAAATATTCACCAACTTACTAGAGAAAAGATATAGTGAAGAGAATATGCAAAAATCCATCAAGGAAAAAGAAGTACTGCTGCGGGAGATACACCACCGGGTGAAAAACAATATGCAGATAGTATCATCTCTATTGAATCTCCAGGTCAATTTTGAAGAGGAAGAGAAAGTTCAAAGAGTTTTAAAGGAGAGTCAGAGTCGTATAAGATCCATGTCCATAGTCCATGAGAAACTATACCAGTCCACCAGTTTAAGTGAGATAGAATTTGGAAGCTACCTCCAGCAACTAATAAAAGACATATTTTTTAGCTACGGAGTATCCACCGAAAAAATAAGGCCCATCATCCATGCGGAAGATATCTATATCAACCTGGATACAGCCATACCACTGGGTTTAATAGTCAATGAACTCCTAACCAACTCCATTAAATACGCATTTAATGGTAGGGATACAGGTACTTTGAAGATTAATTTTAATAAAATTGATGATGACTTAATATTAAAGGTAAGTGATGATGGGGTGGGAATAGGCCCGGACGTGGATATAGATAGTAGTAAGACCCTAGGATTGCAACTGGTTAAAAGTCTATCCCTGCAATTAGATGCTGATTTAAAGATAGATGGAACCAAGGGGACTAGTTTTACCTTTAAATTTAAAGAGATAAGTTATAGGAATAGGATTTAAATTAATCGACTTTAAGAATTATTATTTAATGAGGATAAAGTTTATTTTTAAGTTAATACATAAAATGAATTATGGAGCTCCAAGAAGAATACAAAAAAGCGGTTAATGAATTTGTCAAAAGAGCCCTCCAAAAATATGGTGATTCTATTAACAGCATAATACTATTCGGATCCGTTGCCCGGGGCGAAGCTCGAGAAGACTCTGATATTGATATTTTAGTTGTATGGACGGGTGATGAAGCAGAAGGCTGGAGAGAAATGAGTGGCCTGGCTTTTGACGTGCTTCTGGATACTGAAGACTATATTTCAATTAAAGTACTCCTTCCACAGGACTTAAAGACAAAAACACCATTTATAAACAATGTTATGAAAGAGGGTATGAAAATTGCATAAAGAATACCTTCAAACCGTGGAAGAGGTTTAATTAATTTTTTAGTAAATAAGTCACATAATAATTCTCTTTTAAATTATCAGTTAATTTCAATTATTACTGCAAATTTTTATTTTTCTTATAAGCTGCTTTGTAATTAATATACCATTTCGAATATCTACACACCACCCCATAAATGAATAAATTATTTATACAACTGAATACAATTTTTATACAAACCTTTGAGTAACTTTTTTATACAATTGAATACAATTTTTATACAATGCTAAATAAACTTTTCACATCCAAAACCCGGGTTAAAATTTTAACATTATTTTTAATGAATCCTGATACTGAATTATTTATAAGAGAGATTACTCGAAGAATAGATGAAAATATTAATGCAGTTAGAAGAGAATTATCCAATTTAGAAAATATTGGACTATTAGTAAGTAAAAATAAAGGGAATATGAAATATTACTCTATAAATAAGGATTTTTCCATATATCCCGAACTAAAAAGCATTATTTTAAAAACTGAAGGCGTCTCCAAAGTTATAAAGGACGATTTAATAAATTTAGGTAACATCGAACTGGCCTTTATCTATGGTTCTTTTGCCTCCGGAGAAGATACAATGGATAGTGATCTGGATATTTTTCTTGTCGGAGATATAAAAGAAGATCCATTAATAAAAGAACTTTCAAAACTAGAAGAAACATTATCAAGAGAAATAAATTATGTTTTATTCAGTAAAGAAGAGTTTAACCAAAGAATAAAAGAAGAAGATCCATTTATTTCTAATGTATTAACTGGGCCGAAAATAATTATGCTGGGGAATCTAGAATTTTTTATAAATAATCAAATCTAATTGAAGCCATTAAAGTGGCCTAAAATCCTGAAATTCAATTATATACTTATTTTAATATTTATTTTACTTCATATTGCTTTTTTTAAATATTTTCAACTGATTATCTAAATAAATTTTTTTAAACATAATCTTTTAAATGAACAAAATAGTACAAAAATCTTTAAATATACTTGAATAGAAATAGCTATTTTTAAAAAATATGAACAGTATTCTAGAATAAAGTTGATAATCTGAAAAATAGTTTATCAAATTGGAATCTAAGTAATTTTAAATTCAAGGAAGTAAGTACTATGCAATATAGAATGAAAAAACATCCCTTAAGTGAAGAACAAATAACCGAAGTCTTGGATACAACACTTGTAGGAAACCTAGCCACCATAAATGAAAAGGGATACCCTTACGTTTTACCAGTACACTTCATCTACCATGATAACCAGATTTTCATCCACGGCCTACCCCGAGGCCAGAAAATAAGCAATATTTTAGCTAATGAAAAAGTATGTTTTGAAACTTTCATTATGAAAGGCCTCATCATCTTAGATGATGCACCATGTGATGTGAATACCGAATACGAAAGCGTGGTAATAATGGGAAAAGCATCAATTATCAGAGACGACGTTGAATTAAAAATAGATATCCTAAATAAAATAGTGGCCAAATACACCCCCCACCTGGAAGGAATTGATTTTCCAGAAAAGGCCCTCCGAGGAACCAGTATTATAGAAATAGAAATTGAAGAATGTACTGGTAAGTACTATAAATAAATGAAATAATTTTATAACAGATACCATCCTAATAATCAATTATAATCTAAATACATTTTTAAGGGCCTATAAAAGTGAAACCATGAGCGCCATTACCGGAATATTCATGAGAAATGGAAAGAATGTAGATCCTGAACTCATGAAGAAAATGAATGAAAAATTATCTCATAGAGGCCCTGATGGCTCAGCTATTTGGTGTGATGGGCCCGTGGGATTAGGCCACCAGATGCTGTGGACCACCCAAGAATCATTACATGAAAAGCTGCCCTTTGAAGAAAATGGCCTGATAATTACGGCCGATGCTCGTATTGATAATAGGGACGAATTATCTAAAGAATTAGGCCTTAAAGATGAGGAAGATGTTTCTGATAGTTATTTTATTTTAAAGGCCTACCAGGAGTGGGGAGAAGATTGTCCAGACAAGTTACTGGGAGACTTTGCCTTTGCTATCTGGGACAAGGCCCAGGAAAAGTTATTCTGTGCCCGGGACCACATGGGTGTTAAGCCTTTTTACTATTATTTAAGTGCTTCTGGGTTTTTCTTTTCAACAGAAATTAGAGCATTATTATCCATATCTGAGGTTACGAATAAATTAAACATAGTAAAAATTGCAGATTATTTAGGTCTTTTGTTAGAAGATAAGGAACTTACATTTTATAGGAATATTTTACGTTTGCCTCCAGCCCATAGAATAATGATTGATATTAAAAAAGATATCAAATCAGATTATTGGAAGTTAAACATTAATAAAGAAATTAAAATGAATTCTGATGAAGAATATGCTAATGCGTTTTTAAAAATATTCGAAGAAGCTGTGCGATGTCGTTTGCGTAGTACATTTAACTTAGGATCTATGTTAAGTGGAGGTTTAGACTCATCATCTATTGTATGTACCTCAAGAAAAATATTATTAGAAAAGAATGAGACTCAGTTAAGAACTTTTTCAGCAACTTTTGATAATACTATTGAATGTGATGAAAAGTATTATATAAATAAAGTCCTAGAAACTGGTGAATTGAAACCTTATTTTGTTGAGGCAGATAAATTAAGCCCATTATCCCAAAAAGATGATGTTTTTTGGCATTTAGAAGAACCATTTTGGACTGTTAATTTCTATTTTCATTGGCATATTCATAAAATGGCTCAAAAAGCTGGAGTTAGAGTAATTTTAGAAGGTTTAGATGGGGATACTACTGTATCTCACGGACAAAGATTTGAAATAGATTATTTTAAATCAATGCATTGGATTAAAGGACTTCGTGAATTATATAAAAGATCCAAACGCATCAAAAGAAGTAAATTTAAAATTCTTTTAAAATCTTTTATTTATCCTTTTACACCTAAATTCATTATTGAATTAGTAAGAATATCCCCAATTAATACAGAATTATTCATAGAAAATTTCGATCTGTTAAATAAAAATTTAGCTAAAGAAACAAATATTAAAGAAAGATTTAAGATTCTAGAGGAAAATAAAGATCGATTAGCAAGATCATCCAAATCTTATCATTATTCTAGACTTAATTCAGGTCAAATGCAATACGTTTTAGAAATAGTGGATAAAAGTGCCGGTGCATCATGTTTAGAAGCAAGATATCCATTTTTTGATAAAAGACTTATTGAATTCTGTTTAGCATTACCCCTTGAACAAAAACTAAATGATGGGTGGGACAGGATTATAATGCGTCGAGCGATGGAAAATATACTTCCTCACGAAAATCAATGGCGTCCAGACAAAACAAACTTAGGTCCAAATTTCAGGAAAAATTTTTTATTATATGAAAAAAATCTAATTGAAAAATTATTATACCCCCAAAGTCATCTAATAGAAGATTATGTAAACCTGAACGCAGTTCGTAAACACTATATTAAATATGCTTCAAATAAAGGAGGTAGTGCATTCAAAATATTTGGAGTAATTTCTTTAGCCATATGGTTAAATAAAATATATAAAAATAATAATTCTAATGATGATTAATTAAATTTAAAAATTTAATTATTTGATAATTTCCAGATCATTTTCTATTATTTTAACAACCATTTCTAAGTCATCAATAGAATTTTTAATACATAAACGTTTTAAATTTACTTTATTTAAAATTTCTGTGCATTGTTTTAAATTTTCATTTAATTCAAAACTATTAAATATTTTGTAACAATAAGAACTTTTAATAAGCTCCATTAAACCTTCTTGAAGACCCAAATTTTCTATTTTAGTTTCATTAGATCTTTCAATTAAATAAATAGACCTAAGAGGTAAAGAACTATCATGAAAATTATCTCTAACATCGTAAGAAAGTTTTTTTGAATTAATACTAACCCTTGGAATTAGTTTTGTATCCTCATTTAAATTCTTAATAACATCAGGTGAAATCTTTAATCTTGGAAAACCAGCATATACCCTAGGAAAATGATTATTTACATCAATACTTAAAACATCATCAGATAATAAGCCATGTCCTTTTTTATTGAAAATTAAAGAAGTAGTGGATTTACCTTCACCACTACCACCTAAAAATACAACTGCACTTCCAAACATATTTATTGCATTTGCATGTAGTACTAATTTTCCTCTTTTGTGTAAAAAAATAGCAAATGCATAACTTAAAATTAATAACCTGAGAAAATCTTCTTCTAATTTAGTTTTAGGATTTATTATGATTTTTTGATGATTAATACAACATATTAAAAGATCATTCCAAATAAGATATGTTTTATTTGAATCTACTCTTGCCTTAGCCATTTCACTTAAATTATAATCCGTAAAATCTCCTAAATTAGAATCGATTTCACCAAATTTAATGATCAAATCAATATTAGTTTTCGCTGTGATAAACTCTGGAAAATTTATTTCTGAAAGTATGCCTAATCCATGAGCATAATAATATTTCATATTCATCTAATCATTAAAAATGACCAAACTCACCATCTGTTGAACCGACCGAGACTGCTTTGGTTATTTTTTTAACAGAATCGTGTGTAGATAATACTGGTTTTTCATATAATGATTTTTCTTTCTGATTTTTCATTTATATAACCTCAATAATTAATTAACCCCAATAATAGATTCAAGATTTATTTAATAATGTTCATAAATAATTACTTTTCCATTTGTATTTTGATAGTTAAATAAATAAGTGAAATTAATAGTGGTTTTTATCCCACTATAATTATTGGGTCTTCTACTCTCAAATATATTGTTTGTCCGTTGTTGGTTGTATTAGTGTCAAAAGTGTTTGAGGTTCTCCTG
>CAYUFT010000001.1:0-33787 GCA_964444115.1 uncultured Methanobacteriaceae archaeon | reverse complement strand
TATAATTCCAATCAGTATACTTAGAATAAGCATAAGTATCCACAGTAACATTAACCTCCGGTACAAAACCGCCAAAGGTTATTGTTTGTCCGTTGTTGGTTGTATTAGTGTCAAAAGTGTTTGAGGTTCTCCTGTAAGCACTACTAATAGCAGAATATGCATCAACATTCACTTTTAAAGTTAATGTTGCTATTTCACCATTAGCTAACGATCCCACAGTCCATAACCCAGTGGAATTACTAAAACTTCCTTTGCTAGGAGTTGCTGAAATAATAGTTAAACCAGATAACACATCAGCAATAGTAATAGTAGTACTACTAGGCCCATGATTATAAGCTTTAATCACCAAATCAATTACCTCACCAATTACAGGATTGTAATTACTAGCATTCTGAGTAATTTCAACATCAGTATAATTAGGCGTATTCACCGTCCAATTCACAGACTGTGAAAATGTACCAACCTGAGCTGTAGAAGTTATATTAACCCTTCCAGTCATTCTATTTATAACCGTATATTCAAAAACTGATAAAACATTACCTGGCAACCTATCAATAACCCAAGTCAAAATCCGAGTATCAGGATCATAATTAAACGATGTTCCACTCCTAAGATTAGCTGAAAGAAACTCGACACCAGCCGGAAGCTGCGTCCGTACAACAACACCATTAACATCAGCAGCACCATTATTCTTCACAGACAAAATAAAAGGAACCACCACATTATAATTCCAATCAGTATACTTAGAATAAGCATAAGTATCCACAGTAACATTAACAACACTGTCAATGGTAATGTCTGTAGAAGTTGAATAATCATCAATATTTAATGTAATAATAGCAATACCCGGATTATAACCTGCTGTGAATATTGAAGTTCCAACACCATTCATCAAGATAATAGTTGATGGGTTTAATATCCCTAATGAGCTAGTAAAATCTACTATTATTCCATTAGGAACATGCCCCTGACTATTAGTATCTTCACCCAGATTATTATGTGTTAAATCAACAGCAATATTAGAATCATTACCTACATAAATACGTGTTTTATTTGCATTAATATTCAAGACCAACCAACGATTAACATCCAAATTACCAGAAACTTTACTACTCGGATCAGCATTACTACCCCACCAATTATTAATAGCATTCACTGAACCACTTGGACTAGAAATAATTGTTCCTTCACCTAAAATCCTATTGAAGTTAACAACTGCATTACCCGTATTGTATATAGTCCCCCCAGTACCTGTGGCAATATTATTCAACAAATTACATCCAGTAACGGTCAAATTACCTGCATTACTAATGGCCCCACCATCACCATCAAAATAACCATTAGTTAAAGTCAAATCAGAAATACTAACCGTAGAACCACTAGTTATATTAAATATCCTGCCTTGATACACCGCATCAATAACCGTAGAAGTAGCCCCAGAACCAATAATATTTATATTTTTATCAAGGTTCACATTAAAATTACCAACACCAGTAAAAGTTCCAGGCATAATATGAAGAGTTCCATCAGGTAAGGTCATTTGAACTGCTTTAGCAATAGTAGCATAAGGATTACCTACAGTACCATCACCAGTAATGTCACTACCAGTAGGTGAGACATGAATATCTTCACCTAAAATGTCCAGATCAGTACTTACATTTGGACTACCACTAGCATTTACTACAGCAACACCTGAGTGAGAAGTTGCAGTGAAGTTGGTTGTAGTAATACCATTAACTACGACACCAGCAGTTGAACTTACTGTACCTAAAGTACTGCTGAAAGTGATTATTATTCCATCAGGCACATGGCCTACCACAGGATTATGATAAACACCATTGTTATCATGTTGTAAGTCTGCTGTAATTAAACTGACCTGTCCGGTTTGAAGAGTAGTAGGTGATGCAGATATAGTTAAAACTAACCATGTGCTGACATCCACATTTCCGGATACTCTAACACTAGGGCTGGTATTAGATACCCACCAATTTAGGGTAGCATCTACTGAACCACTTGGGCTAGCAATAACTGTCCCATTAGCTAAAATCTTGTTGAAGTGCATTGCCAGATTTCCAGTATTGTATATAGTTCCCCCAGTACCGGATGCTGTATTATTCAGTAAGTTAGTTCCAGTAATAGTTAAATTACCAGCATTACTAATGGCCCCACCATTACCAGTAACACTACCATTGGCCAGGGTTAAGCCAGAAATGCTGACTGTTGAACCACTGGTTATGTTAAATAATCTACCGAGTTGCTGACCATTTATTATAGTTGAGTTTGCACCGTCACCCACAATATTAACATTCTTACTAATGGTTATATCGTGCTCGTTGTAAGTACCATTTTTAATTCGAATAGTCCCGCCCGAATTTACAACTGCTATGGCCGTAGCTATAGTTTTAAAAGGATGGGCTTCTGTTCCATCACCAGTAGTATCATTACCATTTGGAGAAACAAATGCTTCATTGAGAAGATTAGTGTAAACTCCTTGGGTAGATGATGGTAATTGAGTAGTGTTTTGTGTTTGACTAATTTCAGTAGCCGTATTATTAGTAATTTTTCCAGCCATTGCAGTAGAAGCAGTTCCAGTTATATTTAAAACTGCACTGGATCCATTGGTTAAACTGGTTATAGTCCATATTCCAGTGGCGGAGTTGTATGTTCCTACAGAAGGTGTAACAACTACTCCAGTTAATCCTGCAGGAATAATGTCCCGTATATTTATATTCGTAGCCGTATTTGGTCCGTTATTGGTAACTGTGACCAGAAATGTTACT
Organism: uncultured Methanobacteriaceae archaeon; assembly: GCA_964444115.1. GTDB lineage: Archaea > Methanobacteriota > Methanobacteria > Methanobacteriales > Methanobacteriaceae > UBA349. Next base: position 31,007 of record CAYUFT010000001.1, on the reverse strand, counting down.
TTGTCCCCTACATTAACTGGTGTATTTACGGTCTGGTTAATTTCTAGGTTAGCTAATGAAACTATGTTAATTGTAGCATTACCTGTGTATCCATTAACCGTGGCATAAATTGTGGCCAATCCAGGAATTATTCCTGCATTGAAAGTTACTGTTGCCGTACCATTAATGGTAGAAGCACTAGAAGTTATAGAACCTAAAGAACTGGTTAAAGTAATCATTGTTCCATCAGGAACAGTCCCTGTGGATGAAGTGTTGGTCCCATTTGAATTATAGGTTAAGAACACGAGTATGGTTGAATTAGAACCCGTGAATACATGGGTTGGTGCAGAAATTGATAGGGTTAACCATGAGCTAGCAGTTGCCGTGGCCCCCCAAGCAGCAGTGAATCTTGATGGTGCTGGACCAGAATTAGTTCCCCACCAGTTGTTATTTGCAATTACAGATGAAGTTGCTCCGTTATTTTCAACATTTATATCATTATCCCCATTTGATATGAATTCATTGAAAGTAGCATTGAGGATACCTTGGTAATTAGAAATTGCATCTCCACTTACTGTGGCTGTATTATTGGTGAAAATGCTCTGGGTTAAATTCATGTTACCCCAGTTCCGAATTGCACCACCGTCACCTTGACCAGATCCCCAATTACCAGAAGTATCTGCAGTATTATTAGTAAAAATGCTGTTGGCTATAGTTGAAGTACCATGAGTCCATATAGCCCCACCAGCTGAAGTTGCATGATTTCGTATGAAATTACTATCAGAGATAGTTAAAGTACCAGAAGGTATTATTCCAGTGGTTCCGTGAGAGATTGCTCCACCATCGTAACCAGTGTTATTGGTAAAGTTGCTGCTACTTACAATCAGATTACCACCATTGTAAATCGCACCACCATAATAAGCAGAGGCAACATTATTTGCTAAAGTACTACTTGCAATAGTAGCAGTACCAGTATTATAAATCGCACCACCATCAGCACCAGCAGTGCTACGACTGAAACTACTGCTTGTGACACCTAAAGTACCACTATTATAAATCGCACCACCATAACTACTGGCTGTACTGCCACTAAAACTGCTACCGGTAACATTTAAAACATTTAATGAGTATATATCCCCACCATTTTGAGTTGCATCGTTGCTTGAGAAAGTACTCCCGATTATATTCACATTACCCTCAGCATAAATAGCACCACCATTAGTATCAGCGAGGTTATTACTAAATGTACTATTAATAATAGTCAAAGTACCAGTATTAGTACTATAAATCGCACCACCATAATTTGAACCCTTTCCAGTGGCACGGTTATTTTTTATAACGGAATTATTTATGGTAAGCTTACCATTATTAGTGATAGCACCACCATCATTTGATTGGGCATTGGTAATAGTTAAATTTAGAAGCTTAACATCAAACCCATTGGATATGGTGAATATTTTAGCATTATTAGATCCATTGATAATAGTCCCGTCTTTGCTTTGGCCTTTAATGGTCACATTTTTACCAATGGTGATTCCATTATTACCGTTACCAGTGTATATACCATTAGCTAAATTAACGGTTCCATTGGCATCTACTACGGTAACTCCACCACTGATGGTTTTTTTAGGCCCATTCGTACCACCCGTGTAATTTTGGCTCTGACCATTCCATGCATCATTACCAGAGGTAACATTTACATAGATAGATGATGCAGCTGAAGCCGTATCCATGTTAACAAAGAAAGCAAGGCCCATTAAAAGCATTGCCATGACAATTAAGTTAGTTTTTTTCATCCTTATTTACACCCCAATTTTTCCCTTTTTAAATAAAGTTTGAACATGATTAAATTTAAAATCTCTTTTGTGACTATTGTCACAAGCATATATACTAATTAAAAATTTTTGTGAGAAATTTCACAAGCATATTTTCTATAATCAATAATTACGTAAAACAAGCATATAACTATATCGATTGGGATCATAAAACCTTAGAAAAAGTGCATTTTGAGATTAATAATTAGGCCCAAGCAACCATTAAATAATTGATATAATTGACAATTATATACATTGAAATCATTAAAATCCTAATTTAATAAAAATAACATTAATAAACTTAAATTAAGTAAAAATAAGGTTTAATATCATTTTAATCTTGAGGCCAAAATTACATCTACTAAACTAATTTACAAAGTGCTTATTTTTGTGACAAATAGAACAAAGAATAAGTGATATGAATAGGATATTTCTATATTTAATGAAGACCAATTATTTAATAATATATTTAAGCGATAATTAAATGCTCAAATTATACTGTAATTTTCATATTATACAATAAGTGATAACTTATGCCCACCTACACTGCCCATGGCCTAAACATAAAATCAGAAATTATATTTCCTGAGCTATTGAAAAGCTCAGATGATTCAGATATTCTAATAAAATATGGTGACTTTGATTATTCATCCCAAGAAATCATATCAGAAGGTGTTTTTAGAATTGCCAGCCATTACATGTTAACAGATGATTCCATTTACTTAGAATGGAATAATATAGATATCTGTCAGATAAGCCAAGGGAAAGAAATCATTGTAAATTCACTAACTGGTATAGCTGAAACGTTCCTTAGAGCATTAATTTTAGGCCCGGCCCTGGGAATACTATTGCATCAGCGAGGTAGACTGGTACTTCACGCCAGTGCGGTGAATATGAATGATGGTGCTGTGGCTTTCATGGGCCACAATGGTGCTGGTAAATCAACCACCACCTTTTCTTTTATTGATAGTGATTATCCCTTAATTGCCGACGATATTTTAAGTATAGAATTTAAAGATAGCGTTCCCGTGGTTTATCCTGGTTTGCCCAGAATCAAATTATGGCCCGAGAGTATGGAAATATTTGATAAATCAATAGAATCATTTCCAATTCACCCGGAATCCCGTAAAAGATCCTATTTAGTGGATGATTTTTGTAACCAAGTTGTTTCTCTAAAACATATCTATGTCATAGAAAATAAGGAAAAAACATATTTAGAAGAATTAAGATCTCAAGAAGCACTTATTGAACTTATTAGGAACTCATACTGTGCTAACATATTTCAAAATTCAGATCAGGCCACTAATTTAGAAGAATATGGAAAAATTGTTAATAATGTTTCTATAAAACAATTAAATATAGAACGATCTCTGGATAAAATTCCAGAAATGGTAAATCTCGTAGAAAAGGACGTTTTATTAAATGAGAGAAAAAATTACGGATAGTCACTTTTGGAATTACCTGAGACTCTTAACCAGGTTCGATTCTAAAAAATTTTCTTTCACCATATCACTAATGGTGCTGATAAGTCTTAGCGAAGGAATAGGCCTTCTTCTACTCGTCCCCTTACTGCAACTAGTAGGCCTGGATGTTCAACAAGGTGCTCTGGGCCAGATTGCTGGAAGTATAGCCTCATTTTTTAATTATATCCATATTAAACCAACCTTAGGTGCAGTATTAATCATATATGTCATCATTATCAGTTTAAATGCTTTTTTAACTAAGTTACAGACCACAGAAAGCTCCCAGATTCAGTACGGCTTTGCCGCAGATCTTAGAAAAAAGCTTTTTAAAGCTATCTCTGAATCCAGGTGGCTTTTTTTCTCTAAAAAACCATCAGCACATTTTGCCCATGCCCTAACCAATGAAATCGAACGGGTGAGCATGGGAACCAGCCAGTTTTTAACTTTAATAGCCAGTATTTTTGTGCTGGTAGTTTACATCATTTTTGCTATGCAAATATCAGGACCTATTGCTGGAATTATTTTTATAATCGGAATCATTTTACTTCTTTTACTTAAAAAAAAGAGCCAAACATCCCACCTGAAGGGTGAAGATCTATCAAGTACTACTAAAAATCTTTATTCCATTACTAATCAACATTTAGATGGGATGAAGACTATTAAAAGTTTTAATATGGAAAAAAAGAATATTAACACTTTTTCCAATATTACTCAGGGTGTGGCCAATAAATATATGGAAACTATAAAAAGCTATGCTGATGTTCGTTTCTTATTTGACGTTGGTTCCGTAATTATTTTAAGCTTTATCGTTTTTTTTGTAGTGGAAATAATGAAAATTTCTACGGCCGAGCTTTTAATTCTATTATTCCTTTTTATAAGAATCATACCACGATTTTCAACTATTCAAAGAAGTTATCAATACTTTATAAACATGCTGCCGGCCTTTGTAAATGTAATTAATTTAAAAAGAGAATGTTCAAAGGCTTCTGAAAGTGAACCCGAATCAGGAGATATAGTTTTTGAAAAAGAAATCCAATTCCAAGAAGTTTCTTTTTCCTATCAAGATACCTTGAATATTAAAAATCTTAATTTAAAAATTACAAAGAACCAAATAACTGCTTTAGTGGGCCTTTCCGGTGCTGGAAAAAGTACCACTGCTGATTTAGTCATGGGTCTTTTAAGGCCTGATAAAGGTCAGATAAGTATTGATGGTGTGGAATTAGAGAATTTCGCGTCTTGGAGAAATCAAATTGGATATGTGGCCCAGGATACTTTTTTATTCAATGATACCGTTCGAAATAATTTATTATTGGCTCAAAATGATGCTGGTGAAGGAGAACTTAATGATGTTTTAGAAATTTCATCAGCGGATTTTGTTTTTGATCTTCCTGAAGGATTAGATACTGTTATTGGAGATAGGGGAGTTAGATTATCTGGTGGAGAAAGGCAGCGTTTGGCTCTGGCCCGAGCATTATTAATGAGGCCATCCCTTTTGATAATGGACGAAGCCACCAGTAATCTGGATTCCAAAAATGAGAAAAAGATATTGGAGTCTATTGAGAAACTACACGGAGATTTGACTATTTTAATGATTGCTCACAGGTTTTCTACCATAGAAAGTGCGGATGTAATTTATTTGATGCAAGATGGGCATATTGTGGAGGAAGGTAGTTGGGAAGATTTTAATAAGAAAAAAGGAAAATTTAAGGAGTTATTTTGAATTCATTGCTAGTGAGATGGTGTAGTTATTAATGGTTTTGTTAGGATCTTTAAAACCAGCATAATAGTAAGATTGGCCTTCTGGTGGAATGATTTTTGGTTTATTTGGTGATGTGGTGTTAGTTCCGATTAAAGTACCATTTTCACTATAGAATTTGACCGTTATTTGCACATTAGGTGCTTGATTACCTGCTTTATTTCCCACATATCCCCACACATAATATATTGTTGTGTTATTTCGATCGTAATGATCTCCTGTGGAGTTTACAATATATAAATCGTTAATGGTAGCATTTGGTTTCTGGCCAAAGGTGCCATCAGATTCTGTTTTGAATGTACACCCTGAAATAGTAACTGTAAATAAGATTAGAATTATAATAATAATTTTTTTGTCCATTTATCCACCAAAATATTAATTGATTTTTAAATATATCTAATAATTAATATATAACATCAATAACTCATAGTTTATAAATATTATTTATAGTAACTCTGATATCCATGAAAATTAAAAAAGATTCTAACATTGAATTAACAGTTGAAGATCATTTTATTCTTTATTGTAGTAGTAACAATATTAATCCAAAATTAAAAAATAAAATTTCATTATTATGTGATTCAGAATTAAATTGGGAATATATTATTGATTTTACTACCCGACATCGATTAAGGCCTACTTTATATTACAATTTAAATTCTATCTGCCCTGAAAAAGTTCCAGATGATATTTTAAATAAATTAAAAACATTTTATCAGAATAATGTTCGCAAAAATCTTCTGCTAACGGGAGAACTGGTAAAGGTTATGGAATTGTTAAAAAATAATGGAATTAATGCAATTGCATATAAAGGGCCTGTTTTAGCATTACAGGCCTATGGTAATATTGGATTAAGAGAATTTGGAGATATTGATCTTTTTATTGATAAATCAAATGCATTAAATGTTAAACGGGTTATGGTTGAACATGGCTATGAATTGTATCCATCCCTTAATTTTAAAGAGGATGCATATTATCTAAAATTCATCACGGAGCATAGTTTTATTAATAAAAATAATGGGACTATATTTGAAATTAAATGGAAATTTGAAGGTGATTTCATTTCTTTCCCCATAAATCATGATTTTATTTCTAATAAAGCATATAAAAAAGAAATAAACGGATTTAAATTAAATACATTTTCTCCTGAAAGCCAGATACAAGTTTTATGTGTCCATTCCGCAAAGCATGATTGGAAAAAATTATCATGGATATGTGATATTGCGGAATTTATAAAAAGAGAAAATATTGACTGGGAAGAAATTATTGTATCATCAAAAAAATTAGGCATAGAACGAATGATAATAGTGAATTTGATTTTAGCCAGAGATTTATTTAATTTAAATATTCCAGAAGAGATTAAAAATGAAATAAATAAAGATTCTACAGCAACAAAAATAGCATATAATATTAAAAAACAAATTTTCATTGAGCAAAAAAAATCTCTAAATCTATTTGAAAAGTTCTTTTTAGACTTTAGAAAAAGAGAGAACATTTTTCATGGGATTAAAGATTGTTTTAATAGTTTTACAAAACCCGGCTACAGAGATTTTAATGATTTTCCATTACCCGAGCCATTATTCCCATTATATCATGTGATTAGGCCTTTTTTATTACTAAAAAGATATGGTAAAAAGCCGCTGTAGATTAATTTCAAATTTTAGCCAATTATAAATAAAAATTTAGCGATTGATAACAGTTATATTTATATGCAATTATTTTAAGAAATTTATATTAATGATTGGGGTCGTGTAATGGTGATTTTTAAATGATGATTTCAATAATTATACCTGCCTTAAATGAAGAAGGTATTGTAGGAAAGACCATTAAGGATATTCCTGTAAATAAACTAGAAGAATTAGGTTTTGAAACCGAAATAATAGTTATTGACAATGGTTCAGTAGATAATACTGCTCAAGAAGCATTAGATGCAGGAGCAAAAGTTATCCATGAATCAAATCAAGGATACGGAAACGCATATAAAAGAGGATTTAAAGAATTTAGTGGAGACCTAGTTGTTATGGGTGACGCTGATGGTTCCCATCCTTTTGAAATGGTTTATGATTTTATTGAACCTATTGTAAACGACGACTTTGAATTAGTTGTAGGATCCAGGATGAATGAAATGATGGAAAATGGAGCTATGAATCCACTTCATAAACATGTGGGCAATCCATTACTAACTTTTATACTCAATTTACTATTTAAAACTGATTTTACAGATACACACTGTGGAATGAGATCTATCAAAAGAGAATCTTTAGAAAAATTAAATTTAAGAACCTCTGGAATGGAATTCGCTCTAGAAATGCTTGTTGATGCTTCTCAAAAAAATCTTAGAATAACTGAAGTTCCCATAAGTATGAAAAAACGAGAAGCCGGAGAAACTAAGCTTAGGTCATTTAGAGATGGCTGGAGACATTTGAGTTTTATGCTAAGCAGAAGGTTCCCTGTAAAAAATTAAATTTTAGAACTCTGTTTTTTATAATCCTATTTTTAATTAAAGTGATCATATGAAAATTTTAATGGTTGTAGCTTATTTTGTACCGGAAATAGGCAGTGCTGCGCATGTTTATTTCGATTTAGCGAAAGCTTTCGTCAAAGGAGGGCATGAAGTACACGTTTTAACTTCTTATCCTCGTGAATTCAATTTAGATAAAAATGATATTGGAAAAGAATTTCCTTTTGAAGAAAATATTGATGGAATCAATGTTCACCGGGTAAAACACTTCTCAGTAAGAGATTTAGAATTATTTAGAGGCCTTGAACATTTCTATTTACCAATTCAATATTATTATCATTATAAAAAATTAGGAATTAAATGTGACGTTTCTTTGATTTATATTCCCCCATTACCATTCTATTATTTCGCCAAGCTTTTAAAAAGATATGATGACACTCCCTCTGTCCTTAACTACCAGGATTTCCACCCACAGGAATTAATTGATGTGAATTACGGTGGAATTAAGAAAAATCCAATTATGATTAAGCTTTTGGAATATATTGAAAGACAATCTTATAAAAATGCAGACCATATAACTGTTTTATCTGAAGGTGGGATAGATTATGTGGTTGATAGGGGAGCAAATACTGAAAAAGTTACCCATATTTTTAATGGTACTAATCTTTCTGATATAGAACAATTTAAGATGAAAAAAGACTTCAAAATAAAAGAAGGAATTGAAGATAAGTTTTTAATCACCTATGCCGGTATTTTATCCCCTTTCCAGGGAATTGATAATATTTTAGATGTAGCCAAAGAATTAAAAGAATATGAAGATATTGTATTCTATATTGCCGGAGATGGAATGGGTAGAGAAAGCTTGGAAAGTCGTGTAAAAAATGAAAATATCGGCAATTTAAAACTATTGCCTTTCCAACCAAGAGAAGAGTATTATAACATAGTAAATTCTTCAGATGTTTCCATAGTATCCCTGGATAAAAGAATGAAAGCACCTTGTTTACCAGGTAAGTTGACTAATCTGCTGGCCATGGAACAACCAGTGATTGGTGTTCTTTCAAGTGAAATTGAGACTGCTGAGTTTATTAAAAAAGCTCAATGTGGTATTGTGGTTGAACCAGGAGATATTGAAGGATTTAAAGATGCTATTTTGAAATTTAAAAATGATTTAGAGCTAAAATCATTAGGAAAAAATGGAAGAGTATTTTTTGAAAAAAATATGATTTTAGAAAATAATACAGAAAAATATGATAGAATATTTACAAAATTAGGAATAATATAACTCAGATTCTATTCTCCACCATTGAAATTAATAAATATATTTTAGGATAGGTATTATTATGTCACTTAAAAATGAAATTGAAACATATGACAAGGCAAAAGTTTCATTTGATACTTGTGAAATTGATGCATATGATCAAATAATTTTCCCAAATGTTATTAGAAAAAGAGAGATGGAAATTATATTAGATATTATAAAAAAAGTTAATCCTGAACATATATTAGATTATGGCTGTGGAGGAGGTTGGTTAACTAAAAAAATTAGTTCTCAAGGATACAATATTACTGGTGTGGATATTAATAAGGTTCTAATAGAAAAAGCTAAAAAAAAAATACCTGAAGCAGATTTTTTTGCTGCAGATTGTACTAATCTTCCTTTTGAAGATAATACCTTTGATTTAGTAATAGGTATGGGAATAATTCATCATTTAGACGTGAATAAATCTCTTAAAGAACTTTACAGAGTTTCTAAAGAAGGTAAATATTTGATTTTAATGGAACCAAATAAATTCAACCCCCCGGGCATAATTGGTAGGAAAATATCACCATTAGATATTCATACCGAAGATGAAGATCCTTTAAATCCTTTCGAATTTAAAAAAAAATGTCTTAATAACGGTTTCAAAGTAAAAAAAATCTTTAATATATTGCCTTACAGCTTTGCTTTATCTTATTTGATTGGAAAAAGCAGATTTGATGGTAATTATTATTTAAGATATCTCTGCAAACCAGTTGAATTATCTGAAAAATTATTTGAGAAAATACCATTATTAAACCATTTATCTTCTACTGTTGTTGTTTTATTGCAAAAATGAACCCTATTTAAATATTAGGAGGATATAATGAAAATTCTTCAGGTGATTTCATACTTCGCTAGAGAAAGAGGTGGGGATGTAAATGTTTGTTATAATTATTCCAAAAAATTAGCTGAATTTGGACATGATGTAACAATAATTACTACTAATTACGGATTTGATAAAGAATATGCTTCTTCAATTGAAAAATTAGGTGTTGATGTAATTCCTTTAAATTGTGTTTTTCATGCAACTTCATTTTTTTATTCACCTTCAATAAAAAAATGGGCTAAAAATAATGTTAAAAATTTTGATGTTATTCATATGCATAGTCCTAGATCTTATCAGAATAATATAATACAATTTTATGCAAAAAAATATGATATACCCTATATTATCCAAACTCATGGTTCTTTATTTCCATATCAGCAGAAAAAATTTTTTAAAAAGATTTATGATAATTTATATGGATATAAAATACTTAGAAATGCTTGTAAATTATTAGCGCTTACCAAAACTGAAAAAGAATATTATAATAAAATTAATTATCCATCAAGTAAAGTATGCATATTACCTAATGGATTAGATTTTTCAGAATATGAAAATTTGCCTGAAAAGGGAAATTTCAAAAAAAGATATTCTATAAATAATGATGAAAAGATCATTCTTTATTTGGGAAGAATAACTAAAACTAAAGGCCTTAGTCTACTTTTAAAAGCATTTAAAGAATTAAATACAGACTTTAATAATTTAAAACTCGTAATTGCTGGCCCAGATGATGGTTTCCTTAATGAACTAAATAATATAATAAAAAAATTCAAAATAGAAAATACTATAATTACTGGGCCATTATATGGAAATAACAAATTATCTGCTTTCAAAGATGCAGATGTTTTTGTGACACCTACTTTTTCTGGATTTCCAGTAACTTTTCTAGAGGCATGCGCTTGCAAAACACCGATCGTGACAACGAATAAAGTGGATGAGCTTGAGTGGATTGAAGATAATGTAGGATATGTTACTGATTACGATATAAATTCTTTTAAAAATGGCATTTATGATATTTTGATTGACAATCATTTAAGTCAAAAATTTGGAAAAAAAGGTCGAAATCTTATAAAAAATGAATTTAATATCAATGAAATTGTTAAAAATCTTGAAAAGATATATGAAAGCTGTATTTAATTTTTAGTCATTGATTAATAATTTTTAATCACATTATGGAGTAAAATATGAAAATTTTACATATTATCGATTATTTCCAACCTCAAATTGGATATCAGGAAAGTCATTTAGCAAGAATTCAGGGCGAAAAAGGGCATGAAGTACGAGTAATAAGTTCTAATTTGTATTTACATTTATATAATAATCTTTCATCATCAGAATCAATATTTGACTCAAATAAAAAAAAATATGAAGCAGGAATTAATATAGAAGAAGGAATAGAAACTTTAAGATTACCTACTAGTGGACCAATTTTTTTTAATAAACCATGGATTAAAGATTTAGAAAAAAGTATTATAGATTTTAATCCAGATGTAATCCATATTCATGGAATAATTTCATTCACTTCATTAAGAGTTGCAAAGTTAAAAGGTAAACTAAAAAAATCCACAAAACTAATTTTAGATGAACATACGACTTATGATGGAATAAGTGGTAGTTTGGCTTCTTTATTTCTTTATAAATTATTTAGAACATTTTTTATTAAATTAATCAAAAAAAATGCTGATAAATTTGTTGCAGTGCACGAAGAAACTAAATTATTTATGAATAAAATGTATGGACTTGAATTGAAAGATATTGAAATTATTCCTTTAGGATGTGATACTAAAAATTTTAAGCATGACAAATATATGATGAAGAAATACAGAGAAAAATTCAATATAAAAAGCGATGAAATTGTATTTTGTTATGTTGGAAAAATTGTTGAAAATAAAGGAGTTCATATATTCATAAATGCAGCAATAGATCTTATCAATAATGGGGAAAAAATAAAAGTACTATGTGTAGGTTCTTATGATGAAAAATATCTTAAAAAAATAAAATCTAAGATTCATAGACATAGACTTGAAGAATATTTTATATTTTTAAAAGCCGTGCCAAATAAAGACCTATATAAATTCTATTCAGTGGGAAATGTTGGTATTTGGCCAAAAGAATGCTCTTTAAGCATACTTGAAGCAATATCTTGTGGTTTACCGGTTATAGTTTCTAATAAAACAGGCGCTCCGGAAAGAGTAGTTGAAAATTTCACAGGTTTTTTTTATGAAGAAGAAAACCTAGAAGACTTGAAAGATAAAATGAAAATATATTTAAATCCTAAAATATTAAAGAAAATGAGTATTAACTCAAAAAAATGGATTAAAGAATTTGATTGGGAAAAAATTTCAAAAGATTTTGAAGAATTATACCAAACCTAAAATTTGATATTATGAAAAAAAAAAAATTATTAGTATTGAGTAATCTTTATCCATTTAAATCATATTATAAAGGTACTTTCGTTTCTGAACAGATAAAATATCAAAAAAAAAACTTCAACGAGATAAATGTAATTTCTCCATTTTCATATTTTCCAAAGTTTTTACTTAAATTTAAAAAATTTAGAAATTATTCAACTTACAATTCATATCCAACAAATTACATTGATGAAAATGTTAACATATATTTCCCAAAACATTTTACCTTGCCTAAAGGAGATATGGATATAATAATGAAAATGAGGGGAAATCTTAGTCTTTTAAGTGTAAAAAAATTAATCGATAAAGAAAAGATAGATATTGATTTAATTCATTCCCATTTTATTTATCCTTCAGGTTACATAGGATCAATTTTAAAGGAAGAACTTAAAAAACCTTTTATCATAACTGCTCATGGTGGCGATATATATAACCAGCCTTTTAAGAGTAGTTTCAATTTTCAGAGCACTTGTGAAATATTAAAAAAAGCTGACAGAATTATAACCACTAGTAATAACAATTCCTTGATTATTACTGAAAGAATGGGAATAAGTAGAGATAAAGTTCAAATTATTCCGAATGGTTTTGATGAAAATAAATTTTTCCCCATGGATAAAATTTTATTAAGAGAAAAACTTGGAATTCCCAAGAAGTCAATAATTATTTTGTCAGTAGGTAACTTAGTTAAAATTAAAGGCCACAAATATTTAATTGACGCTATGTCTAAGATATGTAAGGTTGAAAAAAATATTATGTGTTATATTATTGGAGCAGGAGTAAAGAAGAATTTAGATGATCAGATTAAGTTTTTAGGCCTAGAAAATAATGTAAAAGTAATTAGTGGATTAAACCATGATTATATAGCCAGGTGGATGAATGCATGTGATATATTTGTTTTGCCTAGTTTAGATGAAGGATCACCCACAGTAATTGCTGAAGCATTAGGGTGTGGTAAGCCTGTTGTAGCTACTTCAGTTGGTAACATCCCTAATATGATAAATAAAGATCTCGGAATCTTAGTTAAGGCAAAAAATTCTGAAGATTTGGCTAATGGTATATTAAAAGCGCTTTCTAAAGAATGGGATAATAATAAGATACTTGAAGAAGCAAAAAAACATTATACTTGGAAAGTGATTTCTAAGCAAATTTATAATATATATTCACATTTCATCTAATTTAAATAAATTTGGAGAATTGACCTGATGAATAAAAACTCTTCTTTGAAAATTACTACAATTATATGCATGTTCATTATTATTGGTGTATTGGCAATTGTATATAATAATCCAGCTAAAGGTTATGAATTTTCAATTTACTCGCAGACTTCCATATTTGTGTGGATAGGTTTACTATTCATAATTTTATGCGGTATAACTATCACAGTTACTAATATATCTTCTAGATACTGGTTTATTGGATTATTACTTATTTTATGGTCTAATTTTATCATATTATCATTATTTATCATGAAAGATTATTCATTTATAGGTGCAGGTGCAGATCCGGGTTTCCATATTAATACAACTAAACAGATTATTTCATCAGGCTTTTTTAACACTCAAAAAAATTTCTATCCATTAACCCATGTGTTTTTAGCGGAAATATATCACATTTCTGGCCTAAATTTAATCTTTCTTTTTAAAATAATACCTGCAATTTTTTCTACTTTAATACCATTATATATTTTTATATCTGCTAAATATCTTTTAAAAAAAAAAGAAGCTTATATTATAGCAACTTTAGCCAGTACCCCTTTAATATGGGGATGGTATTTAAATCTAACCCCACAACATATTGCATCTTTGTTTTTTCCTTTGGCATTTTATATAATAATAAGAGGTTATAAAACATCAAGAATAGCTTGGAAAATATTATTAATAATAATTCCAGTTTTATATGCTCCTTTTCATCCTGTGCCATCAATAGTTCTTCTTTTATTATTAATTTTTATATGGATAAATCCTAAGGATCTAATAAATAATATAAAACATAATAGGTCACTATTAGTAAAGTTTAAGGAAATTAATCCCGTGATAATAACATTGTTTGTAGTTCTGACCATTTCATGGTTATCTGGTTTTTATGTTTGGGAAACAAATATAATCAATATTAACACTGTGCTAACTGAAGGTGGTCCTACCCACTATGATTCCTTTTCTGAAAATATTGCAAGCGCCCAAGAAAAAGGATATAATTTACTTATATATACTTTTAAGGTTTTCGGAGCGGTATTTATTTACATATTATTAGCTATATTAGCTATTCCTAGTTTATGGAGAAAAAATTCTAAATTGTTAAACTTATATATTGTTATTCTTAGCCTAATAACTTTTACAGGATTTCTATTTCTTTTAAATTTATCATTTGGTCCAACAAGAATGCTTTCATATATCGTTATATTTGCCATTTTTCCTTTAGCTTACTTTATTTCCGAACTTTTGAGAAAATCAAGACAAAATAAAAAGATTAAAAAAATAGCTCCAATATTATTAATTATTTTATTTTTCGGAGTTTCGATTTTGGGTTTTATGTCAGTATATCCTTCAAGTTATACATTAACTGTTAGTGATCATAGTACACAAAGTACTATTGATGGAAGTGAATGGATAATTAAATCTAAAGATACAGATATTCCATGGTCTTCATGGTATTATAATTTAAATCGATATGCTCAATTTTTAAATCTTGAAGAAAATCGTACTGATTTAACACGCTATAATAATTTAATGTTTTCAGATCATTTTGGATACGATGTAAATTCAACTATAGGAAAATCATTTAAAGAAGATAGGTATCTAATAATTCAAGACTCTCTTAAATACATATATACTGATATATATCCAGAACAAGCAAATGATAGACTCTTAAAAAGTGATTTTGACTTATTAGAAAATGATAGGAATTTATATAAAATATATACTAATAAAGATTATACAATTTGGTATATTAATTCTATAAATACTATTTGAGGAGTATAAAATGAAAATCTTGATTATATCATATTTGTTTTTACAAACAGAAAAAATTGGCTCTATTAGAATACAAGGATTAGCTAAATACTTACATCGATGTGGATACCAACCAACTGTAATAACTGCAAAAACAGATTCTAATCAAAACTTTCCATTCAGAATAATTGAAACTGATTATGAAGATCTTATGGCGATTTGGAAGAAAAAATTAAATTTTAGTCCTAATAAGACCATAAATCAACAAATAAAAATTAAAAATAATAAAAATACTAATAAGTTAACTGAGCATATTTTCAAAATATGGAATAATATAATCGCTTACCCGGATTTAGAAAAAAATTGGTATAAACCTGCTATAGAAGCCGGAAGTAAAATATTGGAGAATGAAAGCTTTGATGCAATAATAAGTTCATCTTCTCCAGTTACGTGTCATTTAGTTGCTCAAAAATTGAAAAAAGATCACAATATTCCATGGATAGCTGATTTAAGAGATTTATGGACTCAAAATCCATATATGGACCATTTTTTTTTAAGAGATTATTTTGAAAAAAGACTTGAGTTAAAAACATTAAGATATGCAGATATAATAACCACAGTTTCAAAGCCACTAGCACTTGAATTAAAAAAAATACATGAAAATAAAGAAATTTTTAGTATATCCAATGGATTTGATCCGGATATTCAAAGCAAAACTAAAAAATTAGACCAAAAATTAACCATTACATATACCGGAAATTTATATCATGGAAAAAGAGACCCAAAAAAACTTTTTATAGCGTTAAATGAATTGATTTCGGAAAAAAAGATAAATGTGAAAGATTTATCAATCAATTTTTATGGCCCAAAAGAGGACTGGTTAATAAACGATATTCAGAAATATAATTTATCAAAAGTTGTAAATTTAATTGGAATAATACCTAGAAAAGATGTATTAAAAATTCAAAGAAAATCACAGTTGTTGCTGCTCTTAACCTGGGAAAATCCTAAAGAATATGGAATAGTTCCAGGAAAAGTATTTGAATATTTAGCTGCTCAAAGACCAATTATTTCAATTGGATTTGATAAAGGTCCATTG
This sequence comes from uncultured Methanobacteriaceae archaeon, assembly GCA_964444115.1. Classification (GTDB taxonomy): domain Archaea; phylum Methanobacteriota; class Methanobacteria; order Methanobacteriales; family Methanobacteriaceae; genus UBA349. The sequence goes on along the minus strand of CAYUFT010000001.1, from coordinate 14,953 downwards.
CAAGATATAATTAAATCTACAAACTCAGGGATCCATACTTCAGAAATTAAAGAGATTAAAAAATTTATTCATATATCATATAATCAATTTAAATCTGATGGTTTATTACAATATTATGGAATCAAAGAGGAAGTTAATAAATATAACCAAATAGAAATGTGTAAAAAATTTATTGAAATATTAAATAAAATTGTTGATTAAAAATTGTTCTATAAAGATTAACATGAGCCAAAAACTTTCTCCAATAAAAACATTTGTTAAAGATTTTCTTAAGTATTCTCCTTCAAGTATAATACCTTCCATTATTGGATTTTTAACATTACCATTTTTAACCAATTTTTTTCCACCAGCAGAGTATGGTTACTATGTATTATTGATGAGTACTGTGAATTTTTTAGGTACTTTTATCAATTCTATATGGGGTACACCCATAGTTAGATTTTTTACGGTTTTTGAAAATGAAGGCAGGTTGAAACAGTTTTATGATACATTAGTGGGTGGATATTCAATCTCTATGTTTTTAATATTAATAACAATTTTGAGTATATTATTATTAATCAAAGATAATTTGAATCCTTTTTTTTATCAGTTAATGTTGATAGGTATTCCTCTATTGACTCTAAATGGATTTTTTTCTATTATGAGACGATTATTAAACGCTAAAGAAAAATCAGGTATTTACAGCATATTTGTAGTATTACAATCTGTTTTTGCTTTTTTTTTAGGAATTGGAATCGTAATATTTTTTAAAACAGATATAAGTGGTTTTGTTTGGGGATATGTATTATCTTTTCTGATTTTAGTTCCATTTATGTATTTAACCTCATTTGAAGGATTATACATTGGAAAAAGATTTGAAAAATCCATATTCTTCAAATTTATGAATTTTGGATTGCCACTTTTAATAAGTAGCTTATCTGCTTGGATATTGAGTATTTCAGATCGCTATATAATCAATTTTTTTAGAGGAAGTTTCGAAGTTGGTCTTTATTCTGCTAGTTATTCATTGAGCGAATATTCACTTACGATAATATGGACTCTTTTTATGACTTCTAGCTATCCATTAATCGTGAAAATGTGGGAAAAAAAAAGTGAAAATGATACTCAAAAATATATAACAGATTTAACACGTTATTACATTTTAATAGCTTTCCCTGCAGCTTTGGGATTAAGCATATTATCTAGAAGTGTAATTACAATAATAACATCACCATCATACTATGAGGGATATATAATTATACCATTAGTATCATTTGGTGCCTTTTTATTGGGATTACAGTGGTGGGCTCAGTTAGGAATAATACTAAATAATAAAACATCAAAAACAGCTAAAATGGTTTTGATATCAGGTATTTGTAATATTATTTTAAATTTTATCTTAGTTCCTGTATTAGGATATTTTGGAGCTGCTATTAGTACTTTTATTTCTTATTTTATTCTATTGATATTATGTATAAAAATTTCTAATGAATATTTAAAATGGGAATTTCCGTTAAATTCCTTCCTAAAAATTTTAATTGCATCTTCTGTAATGGGCTTAGTTTTAATTGCAATTACATATTTTATTAAAGTGAGTTTTATGAATCTATTAGTGTTAATCACAACTGGGGCTGTAATATATTTAATTGTATTATTCTTAATTGGAGAATTTAAAAAAGAGGAAATCTATTTAATTAGGAGTAAATTCAAAATATGAATTAAAATTTAGAAAAATTAATTAATTTTATAAAGTGCAATAATCCAACCCCCAGATTTTTTGAATTTTAAAGGAACTGTAGCGTTTTTTAATAATTCAAATTTATTTTGAGATTTTTTTAGTGCATTATTTTGAGTTTTAGGCATATTGTATCCACATTGAGGGCAAAGAGCACCGTTTGGAAAATTAGATCCTAAAATTTTAAAAGATTTTAAAATTTTTATGATAAAAAAGGGATAATTTGGATTTTGTAAAATTATTTTTTGTTTAATCAGTTTAGATTTTGAAAATAAATGGTTTAAATCTTCAATATTGTATTTTCTTAAATGTCTGTAACAATGAAATATACATCCACAAATAGGACAATTTACACTACCCCTCTTTAAATTCTCGTTATTAGGAACTGAAATAAGTATATATTTTCTTGCGACTCTTTCTAATTCATTCAAAGATTGTAGGTATTTATCATAAGGTATATGTTCTAAAACCTCGCAACATAAAACTATATCAAAACTGTTATCTTTAAATGGGATAATTGATGCATCAGCTTGTTTAGTAGGCACTAATACCTTTTTTAAAGCTTCTTTATTAATATCTATGCCATATAACTTTTCATGATTATTTTTAAGATTATTAATTATTCTGCCATCCCCACATCCAACTTCAAGCAAGGAATTACAATCATCTGGTATAAAATTTATAGTATGATTAATTCTTTTTTTTTCTCTAGTTGTTATTTTACTATTCAGATAAAGCTCTTTATAGTGTTTTTTATAAAAATCCATGGAATCACTTTATTAATATCTCCCTACGCCTTTAAATATTATTCCACATTTTTTAAAGTCTATTGGATTCAAAATAGGCCTATTACAAACAAATATTTTATTTTTAACCATGTGTGGAGTGATTTCTTTAAATTCTTCATGATCAGTAATCAATACGACACAATCACATCCAAAAACTTTCTCCATTTTTACAGATTTTGCACCTAAATCTTCAATTTGATCATCGCTAACCAACGGATCATAAGCAAACAAATCTGCACCTTTTTCTTTTAAAATCCGGATTAATGGTTCAGCCGGTGTTTCCCGAGCATCATCCACATTACCCTTATAGGCCACTCCTAATATTCCAATACTGGAATCTCTTAAGTTTTTTCCTGCCTCAGTTAAAGCATCCATTATTAATTTGGTTACATGATTAGGCATCCCTTCATTGATATTTCTACATGTACGAATAATAGGTGCATCCATCCCATGTTCTTCTGCAGTCTCCACAATAAAATAGGGATCTATGGCCAGGCAATGCCCTCCCACTCCGGGTCCAGGTGTGTGAATATTCACCCGGGGGTGATGGTTTGCAGTATTGATGGCTTCAATAGCATCTACACCAATCCCTTCACATATCATTGCTATTTCATTGGCCAGAGCAATGTTAACATCTCGGAAAGTATTTTCAATTAATTTTACAGTCTCCGCTGTAATTAAATTACTGACCTTAATTATTTCACCATTGGTTATTTTCTGGTAAAGTGATATAGCCATATCTGCACTTTTATCATCTATTCCACCAATAACTCTTGCATTGTGAGTCATCTCATAAATAGTGTTGTTGGGGATGGCACGCTCAGGAGTATAAGCTATTCCAAAATCTTTCCCTGCTTTTAGCCCACTTTCTTCCAGAATGGGTATAACTATATTTTGACAAGTGCCTTGAGGTACAGTACTTTCTATAATAACCAAGTTATTCTTTTTTAATCCTTTAGAAATAGTTTTACAGGTAGATTTGACAGCATCTAAATCTGCACGTTTAAATTTGTCCATAGGTGTTGGAACAATCACAATCATTGCATCTGCATCATTTGCAGATTCTTCACCTTTATGTGTAGCAAAAAGATTGCCCATAGAAACTGCTTTTTTAACAAGTTCATCCAACCCTGGCTCATCAATAGGAGATTGGCCTAGATTAATCATTTCTAATCTTTGCTTATTTCGAGCAATTCCTGTTACTTTCAAACCAGAACTTGCAAATAGTGCTGCTGTGGGTAGTCCTATGTATCCTAGACCATAAATTGCTATTTTAAAATTATTTAAATTCATTTTCACCATACCTTATTAATTAAATTAGAATTAAAAATTAGTTAATGGAATCCTAAATAACTTTAATTAATCGTTATTTAATTAATCGTTATTGGTTAAAACTCTTTCCTAAATTCATTACATCCACAAATTTAACATAAATAATTAATATTATTTATTCTTATAACTATGAAAATAAAAATAAAATCCAATTTGTAAATCCTACATAATAGCTCATTCCCCCATATACCCCAATATAATCTGCTTTATGTATCAAAACAAAAAAATTACATTAATCTAAAAAATAGTTCTTAAATTAAGTTTAGACCTAAGAGAAATCGACCAAATTTCTATAGGTAATATCAATGCCTTCCGTGACTGATCCCATGTACAGGATATTGTTAATGGATATTTATTATTAGCAGAAAAGTAATATCTGGTGAAGTATACAATCAGGAATCCATGCCTACCAACTTTGTATTGAGTTATATCTTGTTGGGATTAGAACAGGCCGGTTGGGAAGTTTCTAAAATCACAACCAGAATAATGATAAAGTTGAGAAAATCCAACTGAAAATAATAATTCTGAGATTTATGGAATTAATTTTGATAGACCCCGTGAATCAGTTGCTGTTGGAAGAGCAAATTGATTTAAACTCCAGGATAAATGAATCATCGTGGAAACAGACCAGGAAGATATCAAAATACAATTTGACAAAGAGAGATTTATACCTGCTGATGTACCAATAATACTGGCGGATACTTAAAAAATTCAGAAATTAGGATGTAAAATCGAATAGTTTGAGTAATGTTATATTAGACCATTTAAATTACTTTATTAAAAAGAGAATCGTTATGATTCTCTAATACTTGATATTGTTGCGTAATATCCAATTAAAGAATTATTGATCTCCAATATTTATTTTTAAAACCTTGGGTTCTATTGCCTCCGGTTAACTATTATTGATTTTTTTAAAAATATCAAATTACACAAATATACACCAGAATCGGCACAAAAAACCGCCATACTAATTGTATTTTTAGCAGGACTCATCAAAAACAGGCTACAACACCAAAACAGCACACCAAAAGATTTCCGAAACCTAAAAAATCTAAGACCCTAAATTTTTTAATGCATAAGAATCAAACAAAACCGATACTATGGGGAATGATACAAATTTGACACAAACATGGCACATATTTACCCGTGAAAAAAGTTTTAATGATTGCACCAATTACACACCTAATGGCCATGTAAGTTTCATTGACCGTAGATTAAACAGGATGCCAGAGGATATAAATAATTGAATGCAGCCCATGAATCTAAAATTTTTCAATAAATTATTTGCTTAAAATTAAAAATATTGATGAAGGAGCAAGTTTTTTAAAATCATTTTCAGTATAATATTTTAAATTATATTTAAAAAGTATAGATAAAATATTATCCAAATATACATACTTCATGGAATTATAAATAGGAGATTCAATACCAAATTTTTTCATTATCGACATTAATGGAAACATGCATAATTTATCTCTTTTAATAATAAAACCTGTATCTTTAACTATATTATACATACATCTTAATGGTATTCCTCTTTCATTTTTTGTTGCTCCAACACGTGTTTTAGTCCAATCACCCATTGAAACAACAGGTTCACGAACTAATGCAATTCCTTCTGGTTCTAAACATCTATACATCTCATTAATAACATAAGTTACATTAGGTATATGATGTAAAACACCCAGACATAAAATTAAATCAAATGAATTATCTTCAAATGGAAGTGTGCCATCAATAGCAGGTTTTTTATATTTAGCTGGAACTCCAAAAATATTATCTTTAAAAAATACTTCTGAAGGTTCAATTATAGTAAAATTCTTAACTTTTCTGTAAATTGGCCTAAATTCTTCTCCATATGCACTTCCTATCCCTAGAACATTTTTATATTCAACAGATTCTAAATGTTTAAATCCATGATAATAGTTTAATGCATGATATCCATATTCATATTTAGTCCCATTTAAAAGACCACTATAACCGTTTTTTTCTTCTTCTACCCATTCTTTAATCTCATTGAGTTTAAAATCATCTCCATATAATTTTTTACCTTCAAAAAATTCTTTTATATCTTCATTTTTGCCCATATTATCACATTTTGAAAACAATTCAAGGAGATTCAAAATTATCAAATAAAAAAAATGTTAAAAAAACATATCAAGAGAAGCTTATACCAATGCTTAAAAAATCAACAGAGATGGTAAACACCATATAAACTGATTTGATTTGTTTTTTTATATATGATTTTTTCTTTTTTATTATATAGTAAATTAATAATATATATTTATGATTTTATTATTATATATTATTATATATATGTTATTTTAAGATTTTTTATATACTCTAAAAAAAGTATTACAAAATCATTATTATATATTATATATGTATATACTATATAATCTGGGTTTCCAGGATACTTTCGAGGGAGTATATAATAATTATTGGAAATCATTATATACCCTCTTTTGAATTTTCTTGTTCTAATCGTTGTTCTAATTCAATGACTGGAATATTGCACTTTTTTGCATGGAAATTTAAAGTATCTGAACCTGTGAAATCGTTTACATCTAATGGATCACAATTAAATCTATTTGCAATTTTAATTATGGAATTAACCGAATCATCAATAGCTTTTTCAATATCCAAATCGGGATAATTACTATTAGATTTAATTTCTTCTAACAATTTCTCGCGATAACTTTCTTTATGATATAAATCTGCTTGAAGTTTATCAATATGTAACTTCAACTCACGAATTTCAACCTCAGTCACATCTATAATGGACTTCACACCGGTAGATCTATTGGTTAAGACTCTGGCAAAAAAATCCAAAGCATCACCATAAGTATATTTACTTTTTCGAATAGTACGCTTAGATCTTGGAAGACAGACCGCTGAAATAAGCTCCTTTTTAGGTTTATGCATAAATAATAACCTCCATATTAAAATAAAGATAAATTTATTTATTCCCCAACTAAAAAACCCCTGAATACCCCCCCCCATAGCTCACCATAAACCCCCATTTGTTAAAAAAAATAAAAAAAAGTTTAATTGATAAGGGGTGGTATCAATTAAACTTGCAGTTTATAGAATCTCGTTTTAGTAGCACTCTTTAACATCAAGTAGTAAGAACCATTTTTAGCTTTTATGGCACCATAAAACACTAGATTAGCCATTTTGTAACTCTTGGTCCAGACTAAGTGGGTCGGAGTTAATTTAATCATGGCCGTATTTTCAGGACTGGAGAGAAGCAAGTAATTCTTGGTAACAAACTGGGACTTACTATAGGATTCAAAGAGGTCTAAAGTCCAAATATCTTTTCCATTGGTCTTATTAAGTGCGTTCAGTATGTTTTGTTTATCCAGGACATAGACTAATTTGTTGTCAATGGATACTGTTACAGCGAGTATGTCTCTGGTCCATCTGGTGACTGCTGCACCATTTTTGAGGTAATGATAGGAAATACCATTATCATCAGCACTTAAGTAGCTGCCTTTCCAGTAATAATCATTGTATGTCTTGGCAGCGCTTATTGGTTGAGCCGTGACGCATATTAGACATAAAATGATGGTAAACAGTCCTAATACTTTTGTCTTGTTCAGATTTTTCACCTCCCTAAGTGAATACTATTTAATATAATAGTAATACATATATAAGTGTTACTACTAATACAGTAGTAAGTAATAAAAATTAGGAGAATCTGAAAGAAAATGAGAATCAAAGATTTTGGAATAAAACACGAATATGAACTGGTAGGAGAACTAAAAAAGGCAGAATACGAAGCTTGCAGATTACCTGGATCCTCCGTAAGAAATCCAGACCTACTGGCTGGAGATGGAGAGTCAGTATTTGTCATAGAAGTAAAAATAACCACTAATAATAGAATAATAATCAGAATGGCTCAAATAAAAAATCTCATAAGGTTTGCCTGGAAATTCAAAGCAGAACCATGGGTGGCCCTAAAATTTATAAACCAAACATCATGGATATTCATCAGGCCTAATGCCATGCAAATAAGTAAAGACAATCAAAAACTATCCATAGATTACCATACTGCTATTCAAAAAGGAGTGAATATAGGCGAACTAGTCTCTAATGAATTACAAAAACGATTCGTATGAAAAATTAATATTTTTTTTCAGGAAGTACTATTAATATATATAATCCATTTAAAAAGAGAATATTATTTTATTCATCATTAATTTTCTCCTTAAATACATTTAAAGCACTTTCTATCACATTATCCATATTATAATATTTATATTCTGCAAGTCTTCCCACGAATATATAACCAGATTATGGCCTTAACAAATAACATAATTACTGGCCAAATCAAAAAAAAAATAGGGTGAAAAGGGACCTATTATCCCTTTTATTGTTTTTTCTGGGTTATTGCTAATCCACATAATACACTAAGAACCGCTAAGGCCAAAGGCACTATGGGTGTTCCTGTGCTTTGCATTCCGACTTTTGTAGCATTTACTGTGGTATTAGTGGCTGCGTTTATTTTTGGTTGTGTGTTTAGAGTGAGTGTACTTACTCCTTGTGTGTTGATGTTGAAGGTGTCTGAAAGGATTGATGCACCAAAAAGGAAACTAGTGGCGTGTGTAGTCCATCCTGAGACATATAAGTAGGGGTCACCTACTTTAACGTTTTTCATGGTCCAGATGATGGTGTTGGCCTTGAGAGTCCAGTTTCCATCACCTGCAATTTTGGATATTACAAATCCATCAGGCAGGGTTATGGTTATGGTTACGTTTTCTGCATCATCCGGTCCTTTGTTTCCCAGTTTGTATCTTAGGGTGAATATTTCACCCACTGTGGGTTTGTTTTTATCACTGGTTATCACCAGGTACAAGTCTGCACTGGGAACATACAACTCACAGGTGTCTGAATCATAACCCTGGTAGGGATATGAACTTTGACTTTCAGTCTCAGCATAGTTAGATACTGTGCCTAACCGGTTAATGATCCCTTCTATGGCCAGCCATTTGACATTTCCACCGATTGAAGCACTGAAAGCCGGTATGTTCCAGTGTGTTCCATTAAATGTGTTCACCGCATCATTTAACACCCAGTTACCTGGATCAGATGGGTTGATTGATCCTGAAAGAACATAATATCTTCCGGTCCAAGTAATACCAGCCAATGTATTCAAAACACTCAACGAAGTGGAGTCAGGACCCTGATTCTGCACTTTGACCATGACATAGACCTTATCGTTGTAGTTAGCAGTGGTAATAACATTACCCCATGGAAGATCCCTGAATTGGTTGTAAACATCCACGTAAGTGGCAGGGTTAATTGTTACACTGGCAGAACATTTTTGGTCATCAAGGGTTCCATTAACATCCTGAACACCAACATTAGTTGCAGTCAATATTATGGATGCTAATCCTCCGAGAGTATTAACTGTAAGTGGTGTTGTTAAGGTTCCGAAAGGTCCATTGGTTAAACTGAAAGTTACCGGAGTGCCATTAGGAATATGGTCTGAGCCAACTGGAGTAAATGGGGTGTAAGTAGTTCCATCTGAACAGTAGTTGTTAAAACTAACAGTTATTAAACTTGTTTGGGTGTTGTTGATAATGGTTGGTGTGGCATTGATGGACATGTACAACCATTGTGTAGGTGCGGATGCTCCATTAATCAAACTGGAGAAAATCGGATTATTAGTACCCCACCAGTTATTCTCCACATTCGAAGTTTCAAACGTGCCAATAGCACTACCTTGTGGGCCATTATTATTGTAGAATCTGTTGAAATTAGCTGTAATTATTATACTACTGTATATTGCACCTCCAAGATAGGTTGCTGAGTTTCCAATGAAGTTAGAACCATTCACAGCACATGTATCAGCACTACCAACAGCGATTGCTCCACCAGTATCTGCAGTGTTTCCATTAAATGTAGATCCAGTTATCGTATTATTACCTCGACCCGCAGATATTGCACCACCATAAGAATGAGCAGTGTTGCTATTGAAGGTACAATTCTCTACATTTAAAATATATCGATTGTAGATAGCTCCTCCAGCAAATCCATTTGCTCGGTTACTTGTAAAAATGCAGTCGGCTAAATTCACTGTACCACCATTTATGGAATTTAAGATGGCACCACCACCATAATTTATACCAGATGCCTGGTTACCAGTGAAAGTGGATCGGTTAATGGTCAACATTCCACCATCATTGTATATTGCACCACCATCATAGGCGGTGTTATTGGTGAATGTGCTACCTGATATATGAGCTGTTGCACCAGAATCCACGTATATAGCACCACCATAATCAGAAACAGTGTTGGAATCAAAGGTACAATCCGTGATGGTTGTGGTTCCACTTTCAACGCGGAGAGCGCCACTATATTCTGATGAACCATCTCTAAATGTTAGTTGTTCTATGTTGACGGTTGTTCCGTTCCAAACACTTAATATCCGGGCATTGTCATTGGCATCAATTATCGTAGTGTCCTGGTTTTCACCATGCAGGTTAACTGAAGTGTCGATACTCATGCTGTATTCATTGTAGGTGCCGGGTGCGATGTATACTGTGTTTACTCCAGGATTACTGGTAGCATAAGTTATACCTTCATCAATGGTGGTAAAAGCATTAGTAGCTCCTGTAAGATGGATGGTGGTTCCGTCCGAGAAGGTGTAATCCTCATCGGGATTTGTGCCCCACCCTTGATAGACATATGCATCGTTATTTCCTAATTTGAAATTTACTGTTCCGGTGTAAGTACCATTGGATTTTTCAGAAAACACAACATCCTGAGTAGTTGGTTTATGTCCATTGGCATTGGCAGTTACTGTAAAAACTCGTTTTATGCTTTGGAATCTTAAATTATACGTTCCATCTAAATTAGTGGTAGTACTGTCCATCTCTTTCCCGTTATCTTTAACAGTTACTGTTGCTCCAGAGAAAGGTTCTTCATCAGAACATTGACTAACTTGACCTGAAATTTCTATAAATGCCAGGTCATCTGCAGAATCAGAATCAACCGAATTATTGTCTACTGCCGAAACAGCACCTATACCTATTAATGAAACCATAACCAGAATCATAGAAATGATAATTTTGGTAGTTATTTGTTTTTTAATCTTTTTCACCTCCTTTATGTTGATATTTTTTGATAAAATCAATATCAATAATACTTTAAAGATAAATATATAAGAATTTTCCTAAGGAGGGGTAATATTGTATAATTTATACGCAAACATTTCCAGTAAAATAGGTATATTGTTTAATCGGAAAATACGTAGGCAAAATTAAAGCTACTGGATTAGAAAAAAGCCCATCCAGATTACATCTTCACTTAAGGCCCAATAATTTGTAGCTAAATCGATTCAAAGTTTAATTTATAATAAAATAATATTCTTAGATAAAATAATTCTAATATTATCTACTTCAATTTTATAGAAATAAAAAAATGTCAAAAAAATCATTTCCAAATCTTCAATGCAAACAAAGAGTTTCAACCAAGGCCAAGGACCAACTGCGATAAAAAAACAACATTAAGGCCATATAAATCAATTCAAATGCTTCTTATTTTTTATATATGATTTTTTCTTTTTTATTATATAGTAAATTAATAATATATTTTTATTATTTTATTATTATATATTATTATATATAGGTTATTTTAAGATTTTTTATATACTGTAAAAAAAGTATTACAAAATCATTATTATATACTATATATGTATATACTATATAATCCTCCTTTTCAGGATACTCATCATGAGAATTATATAATAATTGTTAAAAATCATTATATAATCTCTTTTTAAGGATTGAAATAGATCCATTTCACTGACTTTTGATTTAAGACTCTTCTATAATCAGTTTATTACTTTAAAATAATTTTAGAGCTTTTTAAAAATCTCTTTTCTTAATTTGATTTGTTTTATGGTTTTTTTGGTTTATCAATTGTTTTATTTTCTTTCTTTGTATAAATTCCAAATTCCTCAGAATGCATAGGGGTCGATTTGTACACCACCTGGTTGGGAACTTTAAGGTCATAATATGGTAGATACATATTATCCCCTACGTGATTAGAGGAATTTGGAATTTGATGTTTAATGAATTCTTCTTCCTTATTTTTTATATTAAGCCAGTCTATATTTCTGCTAGCTAAAAGGAAACTGTTATAAGCTTTAGCATCATGTTTCAAGTATACTTTAATTTTTCCGGTTATGCCCTCCATTTGTTTAGTGTCCGGGTCATGAAAAATATAACCATTATCTTCAAAAAAATGCAGTATTTGCCAGACATACTTAGAAGATTTCTTAAGTTTCTGTTGAAGAGATTTGGTAGTTACATAACCTTCTTCTTCAATAATCCTATACACCACCGGCAAGGCTTCTATTAATCTTTTATCAAATCCAGTGATAGTGGCTTCTAATATAGGGCCTCCCAATAAAATAGCATGGGCCAAATCCACCCAGGATGCAACCAGAACAGGTTGACCATTCAATTCAGACCGGCAGCGCTGATATTGGAACATTAAAGCACTTTCTTTAATTAATTGCATCAATTTTTTAGAATCCCTACGGGCCCGAGGATGAGCAGTAGGGAATATTTCTAACAATTCCATTTCATAGGGAATAAAAACAGTGAAAGGTTTTAAAAGCTTGAAAGCTTCTTTAAGAAGATCATATTTGTGATTAAAGTTAGTTTGACCTTTTATTTCCTGGAGCTTTTTTTCAGTTGATTTGAAATTTTCCTCCAGGATTCTGCGGGTTTGCTCTTCACTGTCATCCACCGGTATGATGAAATTTCTGCTGGCAAATTCTGGATCCAGTTCCAGAGCCGTAGTGGTGGTGACAATGGTTTTAACAGGTATTATGTTCTGTTGTACTTCGAATTTGCCAGTTTTTGGATTTTTAATAGTGGTCTCAGCCAAAAATCCTCCATCATCCACTGACATTAACCTGGTTTCTTTATTTTTAAATTCATCTTCTACCGTTTCTTGAATGTAGAGTATATCCACCTGGTCTAAATCTTCAGAATATTTTAAAGCCGTATCAGACAAGCTACCTACCTTTTTCACTCGGTGGAGTCCGGTTACTACATTTGCGGTGTTGGTTTTCCCTATGGATGATGCACCTTTCAGAGTATTAATGGTGAATTGTCCTAGGCGGGCCCCCATGCAGTTAAAATTTAATATGTGTTTGGATTCTATTTCTCCGATAATGAATCCATCATCAGGAGATCGCTCATAAAAAGCCTGGTCAATATAACTCAATAAGTCCGGCCTTTTTAAAATATCAATAAGTTGTTTTCTTTTTTTCTCTGAAATCTGACTGGTTAACACAGAATTTGTTTCATCTTCACTTTCTTCTTCATCCAGGAATAGGATTTTTATTCGGTTATCACCGATGAATAGGCCAGCTTCCTCCAGGTAATCTCCTATTTCTTTTTTTTCTATGCCTGTTTTACCATGAAGATATTTAACCAGAAGATTATCTCTTCTTTTATTTTGTATTTCCAGTCCATGTCGGCTGGAAATTTTTCTATGGAATTTTGTTGGTTTGTTTCTATCTAATTGTATCCATTGAAGTTTGTAAAAACCTCCAATCTTCTCTTCCATTATCCAATATTCTAATCCATTTATTTCTCTAAAAAATATAACATAACCGTCTGAAATAATTTTCACTGGTTTTTCCCTGAAAAAAGGTATTTCATTATCCAATTTTTCAGGCAACAACCTAGAATCCGTTACTATGGTCTTCATCCCTATACTCCACTTATTATTAATTAAAATAGATTAGAACTTTTTTAATCTATTTTTACCATTTTTATTCCTTCAAAACCCCTTCATTATCAACTTTAATAGTTTAAAAAAAGTTTAATTGATAAGGGGAAGTATCAATTAAACCTGCAATATAAAGTCTTGTTTTTGTCTCATTTTTTACACATAAGTGTAAGAACCATTTTTAGCTTTTTATAGCACTAAGATTTCCCACCTCCCATAAGTTATACTATTTACTATAATGGTAATACATATATAAGTGTTACTACACACTACTATTAGTAATAAAATTCAGGAAAAAGATGAAAATGAGAATCAAAGATTTTGGAATAAAACACGAATATGAACTGGTAGGAGAACTAAAAAAGGCAGAATACGAAGCTTGCAGATTACCCGGATCTTCCGTAAGAAATCCAGACCTACTGGCCGGAGATGGAGAGTCAGTATTTGTCATAGAAGTAAAAATAACCACCAACAATAGAATAATAATCAGAACGGCCCAAATAAAAAATCTCATAAGGTTCGCCTGGAAATTCAAAGCAGAACCATGGGTGGCCTTAAAATTCATAAACCAAACATCATGGATATTCATCAGGCCCAATGCCATGCAAATAAGTAAAGATAACCAAAAACTATCCATAGATTACCACACCGCTATTCAAAAAGGAGTGAATATAAACGAACTAGTATCTAATCAATTACAAAAACGATTCATATGAAAAAAAATGAATCAAATTAAAAATATTTTTTTCATGAAGTATTATTAACATCCATTACCACAATACTACTCTTATTCTCCGGAAGTACTATTAACATCCATTACCACAATACTAGTCTTATTCTCATGAAGTACTATTAACATCCATTACCACAATACTAGTCTTATTCTCATGAAGTACTATTAACATCCATTACCACAATACTAGTCTTATTTTCATTGATCTTCTCCAAGGTAATGTTCTTATTACAGGCCTCATCCAGTTTAAAGCTTAAATAAATATTACTATTTTGCGAGGAGCTGGTACTGTTATTGGTTTGATTACCGACGGCAAAGGCCACATCCCCCAGCAAAACATTCCCTAACCCGGTGGTGAACAATATAATGGGAACCACTAAAAATAAAAGAAAAATAAACACAGCTTTATCGTGATTAGAACCAGTTTTAAATCTTCTTTTTTTATTTAAACAAACAAAACCTGATTTTTTAAAGGGATACAAAACCGGAGAACCATAAACCGTGAAACTATCCAGTAAAAGATGAGATAAAAAACCCACTATTAAGGCCAATGCAATTATTGGACTGTAAATTACCACCAGGGCCATAGGAATCAACCATAAAAATGAGTGGCCCCATCCCCGATGCTTA